>NZ_MOEN01000002.1 GCF_001968985.1 Desulfurobacterium indicum
TATTTCCTCTAAGGTTACCTGCGATATTTTGCTTATGGTTGAGGGTGAGTATTTAAGTTCAAACACGCTTTCAAGAGCCTGGGCTACTGCTCTTGCACTCATACCAGAGGCAAACATCCCAAGTATTAAGTCTTCAAGATTGATATCTCTTCTTCTATAAGGTTCTATCAACTTTGTTCTGAATTTTCCCTCTCTATCTCTTGGAATTCTCAGATTTTCAAGCTTACCGATAACAGTATCTAAGTTTCTAACGTAAAAGCCGTTCTTTGTTCCTCCATGTTCTTTAAGAAACACTTCTCTTTCAGCCGTCATGATTGACTCTAAGGTTTGCTTTACCACTTCCTTAACTAGGTCTGGTAAAATCTTCTGTAGTTCCATTTTTGCCTCCTGGGGTTGGTATTTGTGGGGTGTTCCCCAGGAGGTTATCCCATTTCTCAAGCTTACACAAAATATCGTACACTACCGACGGTAACGGCGTTATCTATTACGAGAATGTTTCCGTCATCATCTGCGGCACCGCTGTATCCCGAATATCCTGAATCTGCTCCACCGTACTCTACGGTACAGTTTTCAAGAAGCCCTTCTGTAAGACTGTTTTCAAAAATAATACCTATCCATTGACCTTTTGATTTGTTTACAGTTGTGAATGTTGAATTGTAAGCTTTAAGCCCGCCTGGGTCATTTCCAACATTTATAGAGCTTCCGCCTGCCATCACCACGGTTGTGTCTCTTATTTCAAGGGTTGGTGCGGGTGGGTTTCCGTTATTGTCTATGTAAAGATCACCATTAACATAGTATGGAATACCGACATTTTCCCATGTTCCGTTATCTGTAACTTTCCATCCATCTCCTGAGCCAAGTTGCGTGTTAACTAAAATTCTAAACATTTTGTCTTCAGAGGACTTCAGAGAATGTTTCATCAAGGTTTTAATTTTTACTGCTTTGTTATAATTCTTCCGTTTCAAAGCAAGAGTTTTTAAGGAGAGGCTTATGAAAGATCATCCAATACTTAAAGCGGCAAAAGGAGAGAAAACTGATTACACGCCTATATGGATTATGCGACAGGCGGGTAGATATTCTGCTAAATACAGAGAAATAAGGGCAAAGGCCGGTTCATTTATGGATTTGTGTAGAAATCCTGAACTTGCGGCTGAGGTTACTCTTCTTCCGATAGAGGAGATAGGCGTCGATGCTGCGATTCTTTTTTCTGATATTTTCGTTCCTGTTGAGAAGATGGGTATAAATATAGAGTTTGTTTCTGGAAAAGGTCCTGTCCTTTCTCCGGTCATCAAGACGGTTGAAGATGTGGAAAATTTGAAGATTCCTGTTCCGGAAGATGATTTAGATTATGTTCTTGAAACTATAAGTATAATAAAGAGTAAGTTGACTGATAAGCCGCTTATAGGATTTTCAGGGGCTCCTTTTACGCTTGCAAGTTATATTCTTGAAGGAGGGAGCACCAAAGATTACAGAGCTGCAAAAACAACAATGTGGAATAATTCTAAGTTGTGGCAGGCTCTGATGGATAAGTTAACTGCCGTTGTTATAGAATATTTGTCGTCTCAGATAAATGCCGGTGTTGATCTTGTTCAGATTTTTGATTCGTGGATGGGTGTTCTTTCAGCAGAAGATTATAAAAATTACGTTTTCCCTTATACGAAAAAGATAGTTGATTCTTTAAAAGATAGGCATCCGGATACGCCTGTTATCCATTTTGGGGTGAATAGCTCTCACCTGATAGAGATTAATAACCGGTTAAATATTGATGTTATAGGGCTTGACTGGAGGACGGAAATTCCTTTTGCTCTTGAAAGAACAGATAAGTCAATTCAGGGGAATCTTGATCCCGTTGCTCTTTTTGCTGATGAGAAAATAATAGAGGAAAAGGTGAGGAAAATACTTATAGAAGGTTTAAGAGCAAAAGGCCATATTTTTAATCTCGGTCATGGGATACTTCCTCAGACTGATCCGAAAAAGGCAAAATTTCTTGTTGAAACGGTTCACAGGATAGGAAAAGAAATAAGATAATTCATGAAAGCCCGAAAATCTTTCGGGCTTCTGTTTTTTAGTGATATTGAAAAAATATTAGCTATTATTGTATAATATATCAGCTATTTAAAAACTAACTTTAAAACTTCACTGCAGGAGGGCTTGCGGAATGAAAAAAGGGGACTTCAAAAAACTCCTTTCTGTAGTTTTCCTCCTCGTTCTTGCCGTGGTCTCTTTTTCCTGTTTTTCAAAGAGTGAGAACAAAGAGGAAAAAACTACAACTGAGACGACAACATCAGCTGTTGAGCAGGGACAAAAGGCGGAATCTTCAGGAAAAGATGTCATAGTTATAGGTTATACTTCATCGCAAACGGGTAAATTTGCTACAGAAAGTCGTGAGCAGTCTAATGGTCTTAAACTTTGGGTTAAAGATGTAAATGCTAATGGTGGAATATACGTTAAGGATTTGGGCAAAAAGCTTAAAGTTGTTCTCAAGAGCTATGATGATGAGAGTTCAAAAGATAGGGTTCAACAGCTTTACACAAGGTTGATAAACGAGGATCAGGCAGACTTCCTTATTTCACCTTATTCTTCAGGTCTTACAGCTTCTGCGGCAGTTGTTACCGAGCAGTATGGGAAAATCCTTATTGCAACAGGTGCTGCTTCTGACAAGATCTTTTCTAAGGGTTACGAGTATGTTTATCAGATTTACACACCAGCATCACGTTACTTGACCGATGCTGTGGATATTCTAAAGCAGAAAGATCCTGAGGTTAAAAAGATAGCTATTGTTTATGAAAACTCAAACTTTGCTAAAAGTGTTGCTACAGCTGCTAAAAAGTATGCTGAGGAGAACGGATTCAAGGTTGTTCTTTTCGAAAGTTATGAACCAGGAACTACTGACTTCACATCTATGATTAACAAGATAAAGGCTTCTGGAGCTAAAGCAGTTATTGGCGGTGGTCACTTTACAGATGGTGAAACACTTGCCAAGCAGATTAACGATGCCAAATTGAAAATCGATCTTCTTTCTATCCTTGTTGCTCCTGCTCTTCCAGAGTTTAGTGAAATCGGTAAAGCTGCTCTTTACGTTACTGGTCCTTCCCAGTGGGAATCAAAAGTTAAGTTTTCTAAAGAGACAACACCTTCAGGCTATGAGTTTTTCGGAATTTCAGCAGCTCAGTTTGTAAAAGAGTATAAAAATGCTTACGGAAATGTACCAGGTTATCATGCGGCTGGTGGATATACGGCAGGCCTTGTTCTTGAGAGAGCCATAGAGGACGCCGGAACGCTTAATAGTAATAAAGTTAAAGCAGCTCTTGATAATATGGACATTTACACGCTTTTCGGACATATCAAATTTGATACAGGTGAATACCACGGAAGACAGATAGGTCATACCATGGTTATAATCCAGTGGCTTAATAAGAATGGTAAGTTAAGCAAGGAAATTGTTTATCCTGAAAAAGCAGCAACAGCAAAGATAGTTATTCCTTATTGCTCTAAGTTTTAATTGAGGGGGGCTCCCCCTCTTATTCCCTGATGATCCCTGAAAGGGTGGTTTAGTGTGTTTTTCCACTCTTTTAGAGATTATCAGAGTGGGAGGTTTGCTTTGAACGTTTATGTTGATGCGTTGATTAATGGCGTTTTGCTGGGTCTTATTTATGGCCTTGCTGCCATGGGATTGGCTTTAATCTGGGGAGTGATGAAAGTTATAAATCTGTCTCACGGAGCTTTTATAACGTTAGGAATGTTTTTCTCTTATGTGGTGTTTACTTCCCTTCATTTTCCTCCTTATATTTCAGTTTTTATGGCTATTATTGTTGGATTGCTAGCAGGTGTGATTACTTACTTTACCGCACTTCACAGAGTTCTGAATGCAGGAGAGCTTTCTACACTTCTTTCGACTTATTCTGTTAGTTTAATAATTATTGGTCTTTTAATGTTTGTGTTTGCTACAACTCCGAAAGCCCTTAATCTTGGTATGAATATTTTTACTGCCAAAATGGTAGCTGCAGGTTTTTCTTTTGTTTTTTCTGTTATTCTTTATTATTTCCTTTACAAGACCGATACTGGTATGGCAATTAGAGCTGTTTCTCAGCATCCTGATGCATCAAAGCTTATGGGAATAGATACTGTTAAGATATTGGCTTTTTCTTTTGGCCTTGGTGTTGCTCTTGCAATGGCAGCAGGAACTTTGATTTCGATGATATTCCCTTTTTCTGTTTTATCAGGTGGACTTTATGAACTTAAAAGTTTTGTAATTTGTGTAATTGGAGGATTGGGAAATCCTTTGGGTGCTTTAATTGGTGGCATTGTTCTCGGGATTCTGGAGAATGTATTTGGACTTTTTGTTAATCAAGGGATTGTTCCTTTCATAGAGTTTACGATTCTTATTTTAATTCTTCTTTATAAGCCTCAAGGTCTTCTTGGAGGACACTGATGAAAAAACATCTGGGATTTATAGTTTCCTTGTTAATCATACTTGCCTGTGGCGCTTATCCGATTGTTACCGGTTCTCCTATGGCAAGGGAAGATATGTTTGTTATGTTGAGTTACATAGGTCTGGCTCTTTCTCTTAATGTGTTAATGGGCTTTACAGGTTATGTTTCATTCGGTCATGTCGTATTCTTCGGCATTGGTGGATATATTACGTTTGCTCTCATCTATCACTATGGAATTGGGCTAATTCCGGCTCTTATTGCAGGAGGAATTGTTGCCGCTCTTATAGCGGGACTTCTGGGGATGGCTGTTTTAAATTTAAGAGGTGCTTACTTTGCAATAGCCACCATAGGTATTAATGAAGCGTTTAAGACTTTAATCTCGAACATAGATTACCTTGGCGGTGCTGAAGGTCTTTTCTTTAACCTTAGGAAAGCTTATTCTCCTTATGGGGGTTCTCAAAAGGCACTCTGGTATTCGTTTATCTTGCTTGTTATTGTTACTCTTGCGGCTCTGATTGTTAGCTTTCTGGTTAAGCGTTCAAAGTTTGGATTGGGTCTTTTTTCGATTAGGGAAGATGAAGATGCTGCTAAAGTTTTAGGTATAAATACGAAGCTTTATAAGACAATTGCCTTTATGATTTCTGCATTTTTCCCGGGTATGATAGGCGGTCTTTTCTTTTTTAAAAACGGAAGTATTGATCCGAACAGTGCTTTTCATCTGCTGAAGTCTGTTGAGATGATTTTTATGGTTATGCTTGGAGGAATCGGAACGATATTCGGTCCGGTTGTCGGAGCTCTTACTTACGAGGAAATTCGTTCGTATCTACTTCTCAATCCTGCATTTAAGGATCTTCATCTGGCGATTTCAGGCGTAATTCTTCTTCTTATTGTTCTGTTTATTCCTGATGGTATTGTCGGTTTTTTAAGAAGAAAGATAAAGTTTTTCAAAGAGGTATTTGAGTAGAGGGAGATAAAATGGCGGAAATTATTTTAAAGGTTGAAAATCTGACCAAACGTTTTAAAGGTCTTGTTGCTTTAAATAAGGTGTCTTTTCAGGTAGAAAAAAGAAAAATCCTTGGCATTATAGGGCCTAACGGTGCAGGTAAAACGACACTTTTTAAGTGTATAACGTCTGTTTATAAACCTACTGAAGGTAAGGTTTATTTTAAAGGTCAGGATATTACGGATCTTCCGACGTTTAAGAAGGCAAGACTGGGTATTGCAAGAACGCACCAGATAGTTCGTCCTTTGAAAGAGCTTACGGTTCTTAAAAATGTAATGGTAGGGGCATGTTTTGGTAAACGGTATGCTTCTTTAAAGGAAGCGGAAGAGATCGCGATTGACGTTTTGAAGTTTGTGAAGCTTTATGACAAAAAGGATATTGAGGCTGGGAAGCTTAACGTTCCTCAGAAGAAAAGACTTGAGCTTGCCAGGGCTCTTGCCGGGGAACCGGAACTTCTTCTTCTTGATGAGGTTTTGGCAGGGCTTACTCCCGGTGAAGTTAAAGAGATGGTTGAGATTATAAAAGAGATAAGAAACCTCGGAATAACAATTCTTATGATCGAGCACCTGATGCACGCTATTATGAATGTTTCTGACAGGATAATTGTTCTTGATTACGGTCAAAAGATAGCAGATGGGACACCGGAAGAGGTTGCCAATGATCCTAAAGTAATAGAAGCTTATCTGGGGGATCCCGAGATGGCTCTTAAACTCCTGAAGGAGAAGAGAGATGGCGAATGATATTGTCCTTGAAGTTAAAAATCTTGAAGCTGGATATGATGATGTTCAAGTTTTGTGGGGAGTTAATCTAAAAGTTAGAAGACATTCTCTTACCACTATAATAGGTGCAAACGGTGCAGGTAAAACAACAACACTTAAATCTATCTGTGGACTTCTTAAAAATGTGAGAGGAACGGTAATTTTAAATGGAGAGGATATTTCTGCTCTTCCTACTCATAAGAGAGTGGATAGAGGTCTTGTTATGGTTCCTGAGGGCAGGTGGCTTTTCCCTGAAATGACAGTTCTTGAAAATTTAAGGATGGGTGCTTTCACTAAAAGAGCAAGGGCAAAGAGAGATGAAACATTAGAGTGGGTTTACACACTTTTCCCGAGGTTGAAAGAGAGAGCTAACCAGAAGGCAGGTACGCTTTCAGGCGGTGAGCAGCAGATGGTTGCAATAGGAAGAGGACTCATGGCGTTGCCGGAGGTTCTTATTCTTGATGAACCGAGTCTCGGCCTTGCTCCAAATCTTGTTCTTGATATTTTCAAAATTATTCAGGAACTTAAAAATGAAGGATTAACGGTTTTACTGGTTGAACAGAATGTTCATCTGGGACTTGCAATATCCGATTACGCTTACGTGATGGAAAATGGAAAGATAATTATGGAAGGAACAGGTTCAGAGCTGGAAAATGATCCTAAAGTAAAAGAAGCTTATCTGGGGCTTTGAATTAGAATGAGTATATTCAGAAAGTTTGTTAAAATCTTTGATTTTTCTAAACCGCCTGGTAAATCTTTTCTCTCAAAATATGGAGAAGCTGCCGAAGATTATCTAAGGACTATTCTTTCAAAGTCAGGATATGTCTATTATTTTAATTAATAGGCTTATTCCCGATAAGAAAAATTATAGATGGTTTGGTGAGATAGATGCTGTTATTTACGGAGAGGGCAATGTCTATTGTGTAGAGGTTAAGCGGTATAAGGGAATTATTGATTTTTTGCAAAAGAAAAGAGTAATAACGAAAAAATCTTTAATTTTTAAACGGGAAATAGAAATAGAGTCAGGAGAAATAGATGATTCGAAAATAGTAGTTTATCGAAAGACATACGATTATGAAGATTCGAAAATATATCCGAATCCGATGTTAAGAACAAAATCTCGGATAGAAAAATTGAAAGAATATTTAATCAGCAAAGATAGGCGGTTTGTGAAAGTTGCCTTTATTCCTGTGGTTGCTTTTTGTGATGGAGATTCTGATATATCTAAGATTCACTCGTTCGATAAAGGATTTATTTATGTTTCTGAGATTCTTGATTTTATTAAATTTTGCAAGAATAAGAGGTTCGCTGAAGTATATCAGTCTTGGATAAAAGATGGAATAGAGTCTCTTCCAACGTGGGACTACATTAAGAATACAGAAGGAGAATGGATTTACGGTGAATTAGTGGAAGATGAATTTTCCTGCAAAACGCGGGAGGATGGTATTTACCGGATACCTTACTGTGATGTTAGGGCAATTTTTGTTCACGATTTAGATTCTCATTATCTTTTGGTAGTGAGAAAGCTTGACGGAAGTAGTGAAGAGATTCCTGTAACAAAGGGAAAAGTCAAATTCAACAAATTTGATCGTATTTGCGAGTTTTCTTTAAAACATATAAAAGAGATTTATGTAGGAACAAAAAATTTTAGTTTTGGTTAAACGGTTTGATATTTGACAAATTTTTCGATAATCAGACTCATTATAATTACGAAGAAAACTGTCAGTATTAGTCTTGCTATCATGAATTTAAATCCCAGAAATTGAAGTTCTACCATTTCCTGAGGAATTTTTATACACGCCCATGCCGATAAAAATGCAACGATGCATGAGATTCTTGCTCCTTTTTTAAGAAGCGCCGAAGCCATTGGAAATGCAACATACAGAGGTCCTGTTGGAAGTGTTCCTAAAAGTATGCCTAAAAGGATTGCTTTTAAACCTGCCGTTTCTCCTAAATGTTTTATTATCAGGTCATTAGGAACAAAAACGGCAAAAAGTCCCATAAGTATCATAACGGCAGGAAGTATTGATACCATTTCGAAGAAAAACTTCCAGGAGGTTGTTAAAACAACAGCTCTTTTTGAAGGGAATGTGTAAAGTAAAAAGATAGTTGCGATAATGGTAATAATTAAAGCTATTATGTCTTGTTTAAGCTTCTTTTTGTCTTCTGCCTTGTTCATAGTATTGCTCCCATTATAAGACCTATTATTATGGCAATTATGAAACTAAATCCGTTTCTTAGTAGTGCCAGTTTTTTTCCTAATTCTCTTATTTCAAGGGGAAGTGTGACGATCCCTATCATTGTGAGTGTTGTTATAAAAACAGCAACTGATGTGATAGAGGCTCCACTTTTTAACAGAGATGCAGCAAGAGGAAACGAAATAAGAGAAGGTATGTGGAGTATTGCTCCGACGAAAGCGACGACAATTATTCCTTTGAGTCCTGCTTTTTCACCAACAATTCTGGCAATGGTGACTTTTGGTATGAAACCAAGCATTAATCCGATAATCAGGATAACCATGATTACCATTGGAGCCATTCTTAAAGAAGCTTTAAGTGCTATTTTAAGTGCTTTTTTTGCTTTTTGTCTGTCCTTTTTGAATGCGAAAATGAGGCATAAAAGCGTTAGTCCATTTATTATAAGAGCTGTAGAATTCACGATGCCTCCGATTTTGATTTTCGTTCAGTTTATCAAATTGGGATAGTTTTTTCTTTGATCTGGAGCAAATTATTTAAGAAACTGAATCTGGAAGGAGTTCTTGGGGAAAAGGTGGGAGACTCCCACCTTTCAGTGTCATTTGATAGGAGGTTGGCTAGCAGGAAGTCCCCCTGTAAAGTATTCGAGTTCGGCCAGGGATCTATTATAGTCAGCAATGGCTGAATTTAGCGTTCCTTCGGCTTTCACATAGTAAGCAATGGCATCACAGACTTCCGTGGATGTTCCTACATGTGCCTTGTAACGTTCTTTTGAGTCTCTTAAAAGTTCTTTTGCTTGTTCTACCATAGTTTGAGCAGTTTTTATTCTTGATTCAGCACTTTTAAGTTGTGAAAATGCGGCTATAATTCCAAGCTTGATTTTATCTTTTGCCTGTTTAAGTGTTAAAGATACTTTTTTGCTGTTTTCTTTTGCTTCAAGTGTTCTCCAGTATCTTTGAGTTCCCTCGAATATTGGTATTTGAACAACCAGTGCTCCGAATGTTTCGTCAAATTCTCCTATTCCAGGATACTGGTCTGTTTTTTCGTATCCCATAATAACGGAAATTTTAGGTAAGAATTGAGAATAGGACATTTTAACGCCATAATTAGCTCCTTCTTTCATTTTTCTTAGTGCCATTAAAAGTGGGTTGCTTTGAAAGGCTTTTTCTATGAGTTCTGATTCGTTGTAGTTTACAGGTTTGTAAGAAAGCTTATCCACTTCAATGTTTTCTTCTTGAATGCCGGTGTCTGTTTTTAATTTCTCAAGAGCAACGGTGTAAAAGCTTTTTGCCTTTGTTAATGCTTCCAGAGCTTCTCTGTATTTAACTTCCGCTTCCAGGTAGTCTCTCCTTGCGACTATTCCTTCGTCGTAAAAAGCTTTTGCGTCTCTTAAATGATTTTTTGCTGCCTTTACATAATCTTCTGCAATTTTAACGGCTGTTTTTGCTTCTGATAGGGTGTAATAATCTTTCTTAACCTCTGCTATTACTTTTGCCACACAGTCCTGAAACTTGTAAAATTGAGCGGTTTCTGCGGCTTTTTTAAGTTTTGCGTTGTAAAAAAGGTAGCCTCCCGTAAAGAGAGGCTGGGTTAAAGTAGCCTGGAAGTCGTGGTAGTGCTTCTCCAGTAAAGGAAAGCTTGTTGGAGGGAGCGGTGGAAGCGAAAAACTCATTTCAGGCGCATCAGAATGAGAAAATTTTTTGTATTCAAGGTTTATAGAAGGAAAAAATTTACCTATAGCTTCTCGATATTGATACTGACTTATCTTCTCTTCTTTTCTTGCTATTTTTATTTCCGGATTGTTGGTAATTGCTTTTTCTATAAGCTGACTTAGTGTCAGTCCTTTAGCCATTGACAGTGACGGAATCATCAGCAGTGCTGCTACTACCTTCTTCACTTTTTTCCTCCTTCGGCTTTATGAAAATAGCGGGAATAATTGAGAGAATACCACAAACTGTTGCAAAGAAGAAAACATCTCTGAAAGATATCCAGAAAGCATTTTTTAAGAACAGAAAGCCAAGTATCGCTTTTGCTTTAGCTTCAAGTAGAGGTAAGGGAGTTGAACGGAAATAGTATAAATAAGCTTTTACCTTTGCCATGTAATCTGTTATCTGAGGGGCTGCACTGGATATTCTTTCGGTCATATTTACAGAGTGTCCGTCTTTTGTTGAAGTTAATATAAATGTTGCGAGTGATGTTCCTATGCTGCCTCCCACGAGTCTTAGTAGATTTTGGAGTGCTGAGGACTGTCTCAACATTTCTCCTTTGAAATCGGCAAGAGCTACCTGTGCCAGAGCGGGGAAGAATATTCCCATTCCTATACCCCATGGCAAAAGCAGGAGAATTATCTGCGTTTTTCCCATTACAAGGTCAAGTCTGGACTGTAAATGTGTACCGTAGATAAATATTAAGATTCCAGAAATAATGGCTGTTTTAAGGCTTATCAATTTCTTGTCTATCAAAACTCCTGTAATTAAACTGACAATTCCGGTTAAAAATGCAGGAAAAAACAGAATCTCTCCGGCATCAATTGTAGAGAAACCTCTAAGCCTTTCAAGATATAGCGGAAGCATAAAATAGGATGCATATAGTCCCATTCCGAATAGAACTCTTGAAATGGAGCTGTATGTGAAGAAGTCATACTTAAAAAGTTTCAGGTTTATAAGAGGTGATTTGACCTTTAGTTCCACATAGACAAAAGCTACTGCTGTAATTATGGATGTGTAAAACAGAAGAACAACTTTTTCGCTGTGCCATCCCCAACTGTTGCCTTTGGAAAGTGCTATTAAAAGGGTTGTTAAAGAGATTGAAAGAAGGCTAAATCCTGTTATGTCGAAAAGGTCATCGTGTTCCTCTTCTTTCACGTTTTCAAGGAGTAGTGTAAGGAAATAAACAACCAGAATTCCGGGAATTACATTAACGTAAAATACCCACCGCCAATCCATGTGTTCTGTAAGGTATCCACCTATTGTAGGTCCCAGTGAAGGTCCGAAGGCAGCTCCGATTGCATACATTCCCATGGCGAGTCCTTTTTTATCAGGGGGGAAAATTTCAAACAGAAGCGTTAAGGCCATCGGCACTGCGAGCCCTTCTCCGACACCCTGAATAACTCTTCCCAGAATCATTGATTGTAAGTTAGGAGCAATACCGCAAAGAGCACTCATCGTTGTAAAAAGAGAAATCCCAAGGATGTATGTATTTCTGTGGCCTATTTTTCCGCCGAGCCATCCTACTACCGGCATTGAGACGGCGGATGCTATCATGTATGCGATTATGACCCACTGAACGTCTTCTGTTTTTGCGTCAAAAGCACTCATCATGTGGGGAATGACAATATCAACGATTGTAGTATCAAGGAGTGTCATGAACATTCCCATAACTATTAGAAGACCTATTATCAGCGTCTTTCTATTCATGCTCAATCCTTCCTTATATAAACGGTAACGCTTGTTCCAGGCTTGATGCATACTTTCGGAACGTCTTTCAGTTTTATTTTTACGGGAATTCGCTGTGTAACTTTTGTAAATTCTCCCTGAGATGTGTCTCTCGGGATAAGGGCAAAGGTTGAGCCTGCTGCCGTTCCTATGGAAGTTACTTTCCCTTTGAATGTTTTACCGCATACTTCAAGTTCAGCTTCAGTGTAGGCTCCAACCTTAAAGTTTTTAATGCGGTCTTCTTCTATCCATGCTAACACGTAAAAAGTTTTTGGGTCATATACAGAATATACAGGGAGTCCCGGTGTTACAAAATCTCCGTTTTCTCTCCACTTTTTAGCTACTACGCCGTTTATTGGTGATTTTACAAGTGTATGTGACAGAAGAATTTTTGCCTTTCCAAGTTCTGCTTTTGTTGCTTCAATTTCTTTCTCAAGGGCCTTTATAGAGTTTTTAAGTTCATCTATTGATTTTAAAGTTGCTTTTGCAACCGTTATCTGTTTCCTTGTGGCTGCGATTTTTGCTTCGAGAGCTTTTCTCTCTTTTCTTACAATGGAAACGTTGTTTATCAGTGATTTAGCTTCTTTCAGTCCTTCCTGTGCGTTTTTAAGTTCTGCCAGAGCTTTCTGGTATTTAAATTGTGCTGCGCTGTAGGCACTTTCGATTTCTTCAAACTGCTGTTTTGAGATTATGCCTTTTTTGTAAAGCTCTTTGAATCTTTTATACTGATTTTCCCATCTTTTAAGATCTGTTTTAGCAGCTTCAACACCTTTTTCTGCAGCTTCAACACCGCTTTTTGCCTTTTCAACACCAGCTTTATAGTTAATGAATGCCATTGCTTCCTTATTTTGAAGCATGGAGAGTTGTTGCAGTTCGGCTTTTAGCTTGTCTTGAGCCATTTTGACCTGTTGGGGAATTTGCACTTTTATCTGAGATAGTTTATTTTCAAGAGACTTTTTCTTGAATTTAAGAGCGTCCAGTTTTTCTTTCAGCATTTTTACCTGTTTTTTGTAGAGAGCATCATCTACTTTAAAGAGAGGTTCTCCTTTTCTTACATTCTGGTATTCCTTCACGAACAGCTTTTTGATGTTTCCTGATACATCTTCTGTGGATACTGTTACTATATTTGCTTTTTGAAAGGCGTCTTCAGAGATTACGTAAATGTGACGAAGATAAAAGTAGTGTCCCAACCAGATTGTTGCACCAATTGCTATTAAAAGTCCTGCTGCTGAAAAAATCTTTTTTCTGTCCATTGCCTTTCCTCTCCGTAATGAATAATGAATCACCGTTCATCATAAAATTTATCATAAGCGGTGGAAAAATCAACCGGTTTTACTTGAATTTTTATTTATTTTTTCAATATTCTGGATTAGTGATAATAATGAGTTTATGTTACAATAAAATAAAATCAAAACCTATGGAGGTAGTCAGATGAAAAGGGTGAAAAAGCTTTATTTAACCTTGCTTGCCCTGCTTGTTGCTTTTGTTTCGTTCCTTCCGGTAAAGGCTGGAACGCTTGATAAGATAAAGCAACGTGGATACATGATCGTGGGTGTTAAGTATGACTTTAAGCCTTTTGGATTTGTAAATGAGAAAGGTGAGGTTGTAGGATTTGATGTTGATCTTGTTAAGTACATTGCTAAAAAGCTTGGAGTTAAGCTTAAACTTGTTCAGGTTACATCTAAAACGAGAATTCCGATGCTTGAAAGTGGAACTGTTGATCTTGTTGCTGCTTCAATGACTCATAAAAGGAAAAGGGATCTTCCTATAGACTTTACTATTAGCTACTACTTTGATGGTCAGGCTATTTTAGCAAGGAGTGACTGCACTGCAAAAAGCTATAAGGACTTTGCGGGTAAGAGAGTTGCTGCAATTCAAGGTGCCACAAGCGGTCCGAACTTTAAAAAGGTTCAACCGAAAGCCCAAATTGTTTACTTCCAGGAGTATCCTCAGGCTCTTATGGCTTTGATGAAAGGGAAGGTGGATGCTATTACAACCGATTATACCTGGTGTGCTACTCAAGCAAAAGATTCTCACGGAAGACTTAAGGTTATAGGTGAACCGTTCACTTATGAACCTTACGGTATGGGTGTTAGAGAGAACGACAGTGACTTTAGAGATGCCATTAACTTTGCCATTCAGGATGCTGTTATGGATGGCACTTATGCTAAAATCTATAAAAAATGGTTCGGTAAGGAGCCTACAAGACTTCCTGAAGTATGGCCTAAGTAATAGAGGTTTGTTGAATGATTGTTGATTTGTTGATTGAGTTTAGAAACTTAATAATCCAAGGATTTTTAACTACGGTAAAGCTATCCCTTATTGGGATAGCTTTATCTACCATCTGGGGATTTATCATAGGTTTTTTCAGAAATTCCCGTTCGGAATGGTTGAGAATTTTCGGTTATTACTACGTTGAACTTTTCAGGAACATACCTCTTATCGTTCAGATTTTCTTTATCTACTTTTCCTTTAACATTGTTGATGTTTTTCCGGTCTTGAAAGTTGTAGCTAAAGTTCTTCATGTAGAAGATCCAAACGCTTTTTTCTCTGCTTTAATAGCTCTTGTTCTTTACACTTCTGCCTACATTTCTGAAGTTGTAAGGTCGGGACTTAACGCTATTCCCTATTCTCAGATAGAAGCAGCGATGAGTCTCGGTTTTACAAGACTTCAAACAATAATGTATGTTATCATTCCGGAACTTTTCCTCGTTATTATTCCAGCTCTTACCAATCAGTATCTTAACCTTATAAAAAACTCTTCGCTGGCCATGACAATAGGTGTTGCAGAGTTAACTTTTGTTACGCAGCAAATAGATGCAGAGACATTCAGAGGTTTTGAAGCGGCAACCATAGTGACGATACTTTACATATTTTTGACGCTTACAACGTCGCTTATTATGAGTCTTGTTAATAGGTGGGTTTCTAAAAATGGCAGGCGCGTATTTGCATGAAAACAAGAGAAAAGAACGCCTAATTCATTTAGGTTCTATGTTAATACTTGCGGTGTTGATGTTTTTTTACTTTAAACATCTTAATCTCAAACCGGTTTTAACAAAGGATAATATTCGTTTTCTGTTGCTTGGAATGCCCGATCAAATAGGTGGTTTGGCTCTTACTATTTTGATGACCGTTATTCTCATTCCAGTTACGCTCGTCTGGGGTGCTGTTCTTGCCGTTATGAGAAATTCTAAATTCTTTAAATGGTTTGCCACTGTCTATATTGAAATCGTAAGGGCGACACCTTTAATAATGGTGATTTTCTGGGTTTATTTTGCCATTCCTATCTTTGTTAAAAGTGTGACAGGGGAAGATATATCTGTTCAACCGGTAATTGCTGCTCTGATCGCCTTTTCTATATTTACTTCTGCTTATATTGCAGAAATTGTAAGGAGCGGTCTTAATTCAATTTCAAAAGGGATAAAAGAAGCCGGAGAGAGCCTGGGTTTTACCAAATTCCAGATCTATTTCTATATCATTATGCCTCTTGTTATTAAGAGGATGCTTCCTGCCTTGATTTCCCAATATATTGCGATGTTTAAGGATACTTCACTTGCCTATATTATCGGTGTTATAGAGTTTTTCCGTGCTGCGACGATTTTAAATAACCGTCTCTTCCTCAGTATGGAAATTTTTACGATTGTTGCTATTGTTTACTTTATTATTGCCTTTACCATGAGCAGATTTGCCAGATATCTTGAGGTTAAGTGGAGGAAGCAGTTAAGTGACTAAGGAGAACGTAATGGAAGAAAAAATTATAGAGTTTATTCATGTCGGTAAGTACTTTGGTGATTTCAAAGTTCTTGATGATATAAATTTTGATGTAAAAAAGTCTGAAATTATAGTGATATGCGGCCCAAGTGGGAGCGGTAAATCAACGATGATTCGCTGTATAAACAGGCTTGAAGAGATAGACGAGGGTAAAATTCTGTTTCACGGTAAAGATATAAGAGATATTAAGCCTATAGAATTAAGAAAGAAGATAGGTATGGTTTTTCAGCACTTTAATTTGTTCCCACATTTGACTGTTCTTGAGAATGTGATGCTTCCACTTGTTAAGGTTCAGAAGAAAAAGAAGAAAGAGGCAGAGCAGATAGCTGTTGAAACCCTTGAGCGGGTCAGAATGGGGGATCAGCTTCACAAGTATCCGAGCGAGCTTTCGGGAGGTCAGAAGCAGAGAGTTGCTATAGCCAGAGTGCTTGCCATGAAGCCGGAAGTTATGCTTTTCGATGAGCCTACTTCTGCGCTTGATCCTGAGATGGTGAATGAAGTTCTTGATGTTATGAAAGGACTTGCCAGAGAAGATATTACCATCCTTTGTGTTACTCATGAGATGGGTTTTGCAAGGGAAGTTGCTGATAGAATAATTTTTATGGATAAAGGTAAAATAGTGGAAAATACAGACGTGGAGACATTTTTCAAACACACGGATAATCCGCGGATAAAAGAGTTTCTCTCGAAGATAATGTAAAGAATGTAGAGTTTGTAAATTATCAAGTCGGGATATAGATTACCTTTAACACTTTTAAATTTTTGGAGGAAATATGTCTGAAGTAATCAAAAAAGCAGCTGAGCTTGCTGACGCTATCGCTAAGTCAGACGAGCTTAAAAACCTTAGAAGTGCAGAGCAAGAACTCCTTGCCGATCCTGAAGCAATGGAACTTTACAATGAGTTTCAGAGACTTCAGCAGATGGCTCAAATGGCCGGGACTCCAGAAGTAATGCAACAGCTTGAGGAAGCTTACAAGAAATTTGCTGAGAATGAAAAGGCAAAAGCTTTTCTTGAAGCTAACCAGCAATTTGGAGCTATGCTTGAGACTATAAATAAAATGCTTCAAGAAGCTATTGAAGGTCCTAAGCAACACGGAAGTTGTGGAAGCTGCGGTGGTTGTGGCGTCTAATTTCTTATTTGAATTGATTACAGTAAGGCCCCGAATTTTCGGGGCCTTATTATTTTGATAAGAAACTCTTTAAAATTTCGTAATTTTTTTGTAGTTTTTCTATTTCTATATACTCGTTTTTCTGGTGTGCCTGGGAAGGTTGTCCAGGGCCGAAATTAACAGCATCTATTCCCCACTGGGAAAACCTCGCTACATCTGTCCATGCCTGTTTAGGTTCCACCTGTAAGTTGTGGCTTTTTATAAAATTTTCAAGGATTGGATTATCAAGGCATACTCTTCCTGAAGGTGACAAATCTCTCCACTCCAGTTCGTCAACTCCAGCTTCTTTTCCTAATTTTTCCAGATCTTTTACCGCTTCATCTAACGTTTTTGATGGTGAAAATCTGTAGTTCACATTAACGGTAAAGCTGTCTGGAATAATATTTCTAGCACCTGTGAAATCCACCATTGTTGCGTTCATTACTTCTTGGTATATTAGCCCGTGGAATTCGTATTTTTCAGGTTTCTTTTCAGACAGAATTTTAAGTAGCTTCCATCCCTTGTGAATAGCATTTTCTCCCTGCCACGGTCTTGCAGAGTGGGCTCTCTTTCCTTTAAATGTCATTCCGCAGTGGATTACTCCCAGACAACCTACCTGAACAGCGTTGTTGGTAGGTTCAAGGATTATTGCAAGGTTTATTTTCTCAATGAGATGTTTGTATTTCTCATATAAAGGAATTAATCCGCTTTCAAGGTAAGGACCTTCTTCTTTTTCATAAAATATGTATACCATGTTGTATGGTGTTTTTAGATTTTCTTTTCCTGAATCTTCAATGATTTTCAATATCACTGCATCTCCGCCCTTCATGTCACTGGCACCGAGGCCATAAAGTTTCCCGTCGATAATTTTTCCAGTAAATTCGTTTGTTCCAGGAACAGTATCAAGGTGTCCCACTAAGGCTATTGTCGGTTTTTCGTCGTTGATTTCCGTATGTGCAATAATTGTGTTTGAAACTCTTCCTACTTTAAGAGAAGGGTTGTTTTCTTTTATGAAATTTTCTGTAAAGTCGGCGATTTCTTTTTCATTTCCGTATGTTGAGGGAATATTTATCAGTTCTTTAAGTATTTCTAAAAGTTTCATCTGTCACCTCTCATCTTTTGATTATTTGAATATAGCTCTTTCTACTTGTTTTACCCTTTTCATAGTTTATCTTTTATCTTATGAGTGTAAAGCGATTTGAGGAAAAGTTAAAAGCAGTTCCTGATCTTCCCGGTGTCTATATGTTTTATGATGATGACGGTAAGGTTGTTTATGTTGGAAAGGCGCGTTCTTTGAAAAAGCGCATAGCTTCTCATTTGAAAGCTACGGATCCTTCCGATAAGAGTTACAGGATTGTAAAGGCTTCTTCTGATTTTGATTTCGTAGTTGTCAGGAATGAACGGGAAGCACTGGCTCTGGAAGCGGAACTTATAAAAAAGCACCTTCCTAAATTCAATGTTCTTATGAAGGATGATAAAAGTTATCCTTTCCTTCTGATTACCGATGAATCTTTTCCTTCTGTAAGGCTTGTTAGAAAGACGGATAAACTTTCGGGCCGCCGCTTCGGTCCGTTTATACCGGCAAAGAATGCACGTTTAACCATGGATTTAATTCACAGACTTTTCAGGCTCAGGAAATGTAAAGAGCTTAAAAAACGAGATCGGCCGTGTATTCAGTATCATATGGAAAGATGTTGTGCACCGTGTTGTAGATATGTTTCTAAAAGAGAGTATATGGAGCAGGTAAGTGGTGCAATATCCTTTCTGGAGGGAAACGTTAAATCTTACCTTCAACGGTTATATGAGCATATAGAGGATCTGGCTCAGAGGCAGGAATTTGAAAGGGCAGCTTTCCTTAGGGATCAGTTTGTTGCGATAAAAAATCTTTATGAAAAATATGCCGTTTTTATGGATGAGTATAAGGATTGTGATATTTTTTATCTTGAAGAGAAGGCTGGCCTTTTTGAAGGTATTCATATTATTGTTCGTCACGGTATTATAATGGGGAGGGAAACTTTCTCATTTGATCCATTTGAGCCCTGGGATACTGATACTGTGAGGGAACTTTTTTCCGACACTACTGCCGGGATTGATGTTATAGGTTCTATATGGCTCAGGAACTATTTCGAAAGTAGAGGAATTCCTCCTCATGTTTTTGCAAATTTTGTTCCTTCCGGACTTTCCATTAATGTGAAGCCGATACCAGAAGAGATGTTGAAGATTGTGTTTCAGAATAAGAAAAAGAGAGACAAAATTTACCTGAATATAGATTTTGAGGCTTTATCGGCAGAATACGAGTCTGTTTTTATGGATTCTTTTCCTGAGAGGGTGGAAGTCTTTGATATTTCAACTCTTCAGGGAGAAGCTACCGTCGCTTCTTGCATTGTCTGGGAAAAAGGAAGATTTGTTAAAGACGATTATAGACGTTACAGGATAAAAACGGTAAAAGGTGTTAATGATTATGCCTCTATGGAGGAGGTTTTAACACGTCGTTTTCGCTCCATAAAGGATAAAAAAGTGAAAATGCCTTCACTTATACTTATAGATGGAGGTATCGGTCAACTTAATGTAGCTATTAAAATTAGAGAGCTTTTTGGTTTTTCTTTCAGGGTTTTTTCCATAGCCAAAAGAGAGGAGATAATTTATACTGATGAAGGAGAGGTTGTTGAAACAAAGAAGTATCCTTACCTGTTTAGATTTTTTACTGTTTTGAGAGATGAGGCTCACAGGTTTGCAATCACTTATAATAGATATTTGAGGAGTAAAAAACTCAGGAAGAGTATTTTTGATGATGTGAAAGGTCTGGGAATGAAGAGGAGAAGAATAATAGAGAAATTCTATCCGGATGTTAAAGAACTTGCTACAGTTACGGTTGATGAGCTGAGGCAGATTGGTATTCCGGAGAAGGTTGCTGTTCAATTGATAAAGAGAGTTAAAGAAGTTTATGGAGAATGAAGGAGGAAAATATGGAAATACTCTGGGCTCCATGGAGGTTGTCTTACGTTCAGAAAGTCACGGAGAGTAAAGGTAGCGGTTGCTTTATATGCGATGCTTTTAACGATAGTCCTGAAAATGATAAAAAAAATCTTCTTCTCCACAGAGGTAAAAAAGCTCTGGTTATTTTGAATAGATTTCCGTATAACACTGCGCATCTTATGATATGTCCTGTTCGGCATACCGGGGATTTTGAAACCCTGCTTCCTGAGGAAATGGCGGAGATTGACGAACTTTTGAAAAAATCGATAAGAGTGATAAGGAGAGCTTACAATCCTGATGGTTTTAATGTGGGCCTTAATCTCGGGAAACCTTCCGGAGGAAGCCACGATACACACATTCATTATCATATCGTTCCGAGGTGGAACGGGGATACAAATTTTATGCCGATAATAGGTGGTGTTAAGGTTATTCCACAGTCTCTTGAGGAGACTTACGACATACTGAAAAAATTCTGGAGTGATAATGATTAATCCTTTCAGCTGGCTCGGGAAAAAGGGTAAGAGAATAGATAGAAGGGTGGAAAGTTTCCTTAAAAATCTTTCTATAAACAGAATTGACACATTAAAAGAACTGCCTGATCTTGATATTGACAAACCGTTTAACGCTTATGTTACGCTTGCTATTCTACTGAGAGAAAAAGGGGAATTCCACAAGGCTATAAAACTGCTTGAGAATCTGCTCTCCGGGGAACTTTCGGTAGATGATGAAAAGCTTGTAATACTTAACCTTGCTATTACGTATAAGCTGGCCGGATTTGTTGATAGGGCAGAACAAATTATAAGAGAAGGTATAGAGAGATTTCCTGCAGAAGGGTATTTTTACTATGAGCTTGCCAAGCTGAAGCAGATGTATAATGATTGGGAAGAGGCAGTTAAGAACTTTGAAATTGCAAACGGACTTAACGGCATATTTCAAGAAGAGCTTTTTTACACGAAACTTTTCTATATAAATAAGCTTCTTGACAGCGGAAAGATAGACAAGGCATTTAAGGTTATGAAAACTCTTAAAAATATTCTGTTAGTTCCCTTTTTCTACTATACGCTGGCAAGGATCTACTTTGAAATAGGTGATAGTGATAGAGCTTACAGGAATGTTGTTACGGGCATGAGACTTTCTGAAAAGCAATCCGACATGTTTTTAAAGCTACTTGAGAAGTATCAGAGCCTTGATGTGGAGGAGCTTGAAAGACTTATAGATAAAGTTGGACTTATCTATCCTGTTGCACTTAGATATGTGGAGCTTCTTTCAGGAAGAGGTGATGATGAAAAGGCTCTGGAAGTTATTAATAAGGTTGCTGAAAAATATCCTCTTAAAGCAGAAGTTAAAGAACATCAGCTCAGACTTATGTGGAAACTTGGTAAGAGAAAACAGGTTGTAGATGTTATCGTTTCATCTCTTGAAAGGCTTAAAAAAGAGAGAAAAAAATACGTTTGTGAAAATTGCGGTTACAAAACGGATACTTTTGATTGGTGTTGTCCAAAGTGTAAATCCTGGGAAACCTTGAGGCTGGATATAGATTGATATGAGGGATAGGGTAAGATCTTTTTTTCATTCGCTTTTAAGGGGTAGGCTCCACTACTTTATCAGGTTTTGTTTTTTTGTTCTTTTCCTGTTTTTTACCTTTAAGATTTCCCTGAAAATGATTGACTATTACCTTGATAAGTTAAAAGGTTACGGTATTTATGTAGAAAACCTGCATATTCAGCCGGGAAGTCGCTTCGCCGTTACGTTTGGCGGAATTGAGTATAAAAGTAAAAGTGTGGAATTTCACGGTGGAAGAGGGGAAGTAATCCTTGATCTTATTGAGTCTTTAAAAGAAAAAAGGCCAGTTGTTTTTAGAGCTTCTATTGATTATTTTTCCTTATCTTTTAATGAAAATGATAAAAAGGGAGCACTTGTTTTACCGAACATTTCTTCTGTTCCTTTTGGTATCGTGGTAAAGAATCTTCACGTCGGAAGAGGAAACATATATTCCCGGAATTTTTTAGCCGATTTTGGTGGATTGGATTGGGGTAACGGGAAGTTTTTGTTGCGTAAGACAGATGGAAGGATAAAGGGTAAACCGTTTTACCTTTCAGATATTGTTGGAGTTCTTCAAAAGGATACAGTTAAAACCGATCCGTTTGATTTTTCATGGGATTCGCTTTCTTTGAGTGGTAAGATGATGTTTTCTCTTGATTTTCGTGATGTCAGGTTTGATGGGAAACTTTTGCTTCCCGGAAAAAAGGTTGCTTTAGTTTTGATTAAGGAAACTAGCAAAATTAAAGCATCAGGAAATATTGCCTTTGAAACTTTCAAAAAACGGTTTGATTTTTCTCTTGATGCCTATCTGGATGGGGAAGCAAAGTTTAATGGAAAGATTTCTGAGGAGGGCGAGCCTTTTAAACTTTCTTTTAAAGGTTTTTTTGACGGAGAGCAGATTTCTATTGAGGGAGATTCTATCGGTGATTTTACTTTTGAAAATAAATTTTTTGTTAAAGGTATGAATGTTTCTTACAGTTTTAGCGGGAAGCCGGACTGTTTAAGTGGTTTTATAAACGGTAAGATAGACGATGTTTCTTTTGACAGAAGAAACTTTAGAAATTTATTCGTTTCCGTTAAATTAAAAGATTCGAATTATTTGGATGCGGATTTTTCCTGGCATGATGGAAACAGCGGTAAAGTTAAGATATCGGGCAACCTTGCTTTAAAAAACTTTTCCGTTGTGGCGGATATTAAAAAATTCGACTTAAAATCGGATCCTTTAATTGCTTCTCTTTCTCCTTCTATTAGAGAATGGATTCCAGAAGTTGAAGGGGACGTATCTCTTAAAGGGAAGGTTGAAAAGGGGGAGGTAAAAGAAGCCAATGTAACTTTTAATATTTCCCGTTTTAATTTTAGAGGTTTTGACGGTAAAGGTTATCTGATTTTAAGGACGAAAAACGGTAGATTTCCTGTGTCCTTTAAAATATCGGGATATAATGGAACGGTGGGATTTAGCGGATATTTTAATCCATCTCAGGTTTCTGTAAACGGAAATCTTTTTTATAACAATTTCCAGCTGGCTTCTCTCGACTTTTTATCTTCTGAAGGGCTTGAAGGAGCGGTTACAGGTGGAGGGAAGATTTTTGGTAAATTGATTGCCTTAAGAGGAAATTTCAGATACAAAGCCCGGGAACTTTCCTATTTTGGGGAAAAGTTTGAAGATGTTTCTGGTATTATTAATCTTGATTATCCTTCTCTTATTGTGGAAGCCAGGGATTCAAAAGGCAGGCTTGATTTAAAAAGGGTTTCTCTAAAGTTTGCTCCTGTCTTTGCGATAGATGTGGTAGCTTCCGTTAAAGGTTTTCATCTTGGAACGATTGAGAAAGTTACGGGTAGATACGGTATCAAAATGCCTGTTAAGTTGAGCGGGACAGCTGACGGTAGCGTTTCCCTCTCTTTTAAGCATGGTGAAAAGAATCCTTTTAAGATGAGTGTAATCATTGATAAATATGATTCCCACTATGCCCTGGGAGATACTATTTCAGGAAATGCAACAGGGGCAGGTAGCGTTGCTTTTGACAGGCAATTATCGATTTCCCTTCACGGAAGTTCTAAGGATGCTACAATTGCTGGCTTGAAATTTTTTGGCGGAAGTTACCGTTTTGTAATGAGGGGAAAAGATATTAATGTTTCTGGAGAAAATTTCTCTTCTTCCCTTTTTGACAAAAGCTCAGTTAGCTTTTCTGTTGCTCTGGATGCAGAAAAAGAGTCAATGAACGGTGAATTTATATTAAAAGGGCACAAAAAGCTTTCTCACCTTGCAACGGATGTTAACCTTAGCGGAAAAATTGAAGGATATTTTGACAACTTTACTGTACCTATCAAAGGGAATGCCTTTGTTGTTTCAGATTACTTAAAGGATAAAATTGCCGTTAAATTTTCTGGCAGGTTTCATGAACCTGACAACAACGGAGAGATTGATTTTATTTCAAATAAAGGTAGAGTTTATGCAAAGATAAACGGTAAGGATCTTACATTAAGAGGCACTCTTAAAAACTTGGAATTTGGACTGGAGAAGGTTAAGGGAACGGCAGGTTTAGTTGTTTTTAATCTCAATGTGAAAAATTTTGATTTTGAACATTTAAACGGTGTTGTTGGAATTCCGATTTTGTCTATCTTTCCGGAAAATTTACCAGAGATAGATTCTATTTCAGGGATTTACTTAAATTTTAGCAATGGGAACATTAAAGTGAGTGATGCCGCTTTCTCTTTCCCTGGCGGTTGGATTAATCTGAATCTTTCATTTGTTAACCGTCAACTTTCAGGGAACTTTAAAGGTTCTGTCAGTGCCAGAGCCATTGCCAGAAGGTTTTTACCTTCTGTTCTTGTGAAAGAAGGTGATTTCAACGTTTCAGGTACATTTGAATATGAAAAAAAATTTACTTATTCGGTTGAGGTTAAAGCGGGCGGTATAGTTGGCAGAACGGATTATCTTCTGGGAACGGTAAAGATTGATAAGTTTTCTCTAAATGTTAAGGACGGAAAGTTGAAATATCTATTTACTGCGATAGAGGTGGAAGACGGAAACATTGTGGTTTCCGGCGGTGATGTAATTACAGCTTCGATATTTAACGTGCCTGTTGGTCAAAGGGGTATCTGGCGTGCCCGTATAACGGGAAATTTAAAATTTGTAAATAAAAAATTGACTGGAGCAATTAATATCTCTCGTCCGGTCATTCTAAAACTTACTGCGGAGAAAAAGAAAGGTTCTCCTTCATTTTCCATACCGTTCGATGTTGATGTAAACCTTGATTTTCTTGAACCCCTTGAATTCAAAACGGACGTTTGGAGTATAAAAATTCTTCCTATTATGAAAGTTACTGTGAACGATGGAATACCTGTTGTTTCTGGTAATTTCTTTGTTCTGGACGGAAAGATAAAATATATGGGAAAAGAGTTTGTTGTTTCTTACGGTTCTGGTATTGTTGACAATCTTCTTGAATTAAAAGGTGATTTAAATATTGCTGCTATTTCACGGATAGGGGATTATTATGTTTACATGTTTATCAGGGGAAATCTTTCTTCCCCTGTTCTCTACTTTTCCTCTGAGCCTCCTTTGACAAAGGAGGAAATTTTAAGTCTCATAATGACAGGGGCGACGCCGTCGGAGATGGAAAGGAGTAATGAGCTATTTCCGGTTGTTCAGGTAGCTTATTATGCTACTTCCACCTTTTTAAAACCTGTAGAAAAAACCTTTTCAAAGTTGCTGAAACTTGAGTCTTTTTCATTAGAGCCTTACATAACCAGGTATGGTGAAACGGTCATAAAATTTTCGGTGGCAAAGAGGATAGGCGATAGGTTAAGGCTCATAGGTTATCAGACAACAGGTCAGGATCCTGAATTTAGTATAGGTGCTCAGTATTTCATAGGTCATTATAAAAATGTTTATCTTGAATATCAGTATAGTAATTACTACCATAACGAATATGGTATTGGATTTGATTTCAGAGTTAAGGATTGGATATGGTTAGAAGAGAAGATAAAAAGGAAAATTCAAGGATTGAAGAAGTAGCGAAAGCTTTAGAAAGTGCTGGTGCTGTTTCCGAAAATCCACCACAACATGCGATTTACAGGTTCAGACTTGGAGATGGGATTGTTACGATTTATAAATCTGGTTCTATCGTTTATGGAGGAAAAGGGGACGATAAAGAGATTCTCAAAAGTATTGTTGATAGTGTTTTAACTGAAAATGTAGATATTACTCCAAGAATAGGCTGTGATGAAGCTGGTAAAGGTGAATATGCGGGGCCACTGGTTGTCGCGTGTATCTATTGTGATGAACCTGCTGTTAAAGAGCTAATAAAACTTGGTGTTAAAGATTCTAAAAAACTTTCTGATGAGAAAGTTTTGAGGCTTGCTGATGAAATTAAGAAAGTTGCACACGGTGCTGTTAGAGTTTTGATGCCGCAGGAATATAACAGACTCTATGCTAATTACAAAAATATAAATAGACTGCTTGATGTTGTTTATCTTTCTCTTATAGATAAACTTGTGAAAAAGTATAAACCTAAACGTGTGATTGTTGATAAATACGGTAGCGGTATTAAAAAGAAGCTTTGTGACAATTTACCTGATTCTGTTGATATTGTTGTTGTTGAGAAAGCCGAGAGTGATCCGGTTGTTGCTGCAGCTTCCATCGTTGCCAGAGCGGAAAAATTGAAAGGATGCCAGCTGTTGGAGAAAAAGTTTGGAGTTAAGATTCCTTCTGGTAATAATAAAGATCAGATTTCCCATTTTCTTCAGTCCGTATCTGAGAATATGTTACCATATCTTGTTAAAATGCATTTCAATATGAATGTGTAACGGAGGTCTTAGTTGAGGAAATTCCAGAAATTTTTGACGATGTTGGGAGCAGTTTCCCTCCTTATTATCTTTTTTAGCTTAATACGTTTCTTTTTCTCAACAGGTATTCCTTCGCATAAAGGAATAGCTATTCTTAGGGTGAAAGGTGTAATAACGGAGACAGATTACTACATAAAAGAGCTTGAGAAGCTTTCTAAAAATAAAAATGTTAAAGCGATCGTTTTGAGAGTTGATTCTCCTGGTGGAGCTGTTGTTCCTTGTCAGGAATTATATGACGAAATTTTAAGAGTTAAGAAAAAAAAGCCTATTGTTGTTTCAATGGGTTCTGTTGCTGCTTCCGGAGGACTTTATATTTCCGTTGCTGCCAACAAGATAGTTGCGGATCCGGCTACCATTACGGGAAGTATTGGTGTGATAATGCAAACAATGAATTTCAGAAAATTAGCTGATAAAATAGGTATAAAAGTTGTTACGATCAAAAGCGGTCCTCACAAAGACCTCCTTAATCCTTTTAAGAAAGTTGATCCAGGAGATGTTGCTATTGTCCAAAATGTTATAAACGATACTTACCAGCAGTTTTTAGAAGTTGTTTCAAAGGGAAGGCATATCCCTATTGATAAACTTAAACCAATAGCCGACGGTAGAATATTTTCAGGAAGAGAAGCTCAAAAACTTGGACTTGTTGACGAACTTGGAGATCTTCACAAAGCTGTTTCTGTTGCAAGAAAACTTGCCCATTCACCTGATGCAAAGCCGTTTGAGGTTAAAAAAGAGCAGCCTTTCATTGATAAGATTCTTGGCGGTCAGGCTTCTATTTTCTTTGATAAAATTTCTTCAATATTGAAAGGAGAGATAGAAAAGAAAAATTTGATGTATCTTTACTGACGGAGGGCTTGTGGATTCGTTCAATAAACTGGTAATGGAGTGGCTTAGAGAAAAAACGGAGAAAAGAGAACCTCTTGAAATTATAAGTTTCTATAATGAGATGCCTGTAAGAGTAAAAATGAATCCTTTATCAATAGAAAATAAAGTAGTTGGTTGGAAGGGTAACCCTAAAATTATTCCGGCTATAGATCAGACACAAAAGTTTTATATAACTTTTCTTCATCCAGAATACAGGGAAAAAAGGATACTTTCTGCAGGGGTTCTTTACTACAATGATGATTATATAGAGACGACGTTTCCTTCCCTTGCTGTTGAACCCAAATTTAACCGCAGTGCTGTCAGAATAACTGTTTCAGAAATGAAGCCTATCTATGTTGATGTAGAAGATAAAGATGTTTCGTTTTCTACGCGAGCTCTTGATATAAGCGAAGGAGGGGTAGGAATAATAATAAACAAAGGTCTTCTTGGACTAAATCAAGAGGTAAATGTTACTTTAAAATTTCCTTCAGGTGATGTAATAAATAATATTCCTGCAAAGGTTGTTCGCGTTGAAGAGCTATCCGGTAGAAAGAAAGAAGAAAAGGCCGGGTTGGCATTCGTATCCTTAAAGGAAAGAGATAGAAACATTATAAGTAGGTATATTATTCAACGTCAGAGAGAAATTATTAACGAATTTAAAATGCTGACGGGAGAATAATTAAAACCAGGGGAATTCAAGTAATAATTAAATAGATGAATTTTCTATTTTCTGTGACAGTTATTTACAGTTGACGAAGATAAAATTAATGCTAAAATTTAATTAATGATTAGTAGTGATTAAATTATTTGTTTTGGAGCATTATTATGAACTTTAAAGAGAGGATACCTTACATTATAATAATTACCTTTTTTGTTTGTTTTTCATTTTCTAAGTTATCAGCAGAGCATCTTCCATATAAGGATATTGTTGAACCTGTTCATGTTGTTGCAAAAGTAGTTTCTGAAAGGCCTTTAAAAATAAGGATTATTACATATCCTTATAAAGGAATGGTACTTAGCTTGGATTCTAAGGAAACCTTTGATATAGGAAAATTGCTTTTTTGTAAAATCAGTTCGAAAGGAATTAAATGTAAAGTTTTTGGAGTTCATAAATGAGAAAAATAGAACTTCTTTTAATACTTTGCTTAGGAATTTTGATTTTTCCTCTAAATTCATTTTCTATATCAAATCCTTATACTGCTATTCCTCCATTTTTACAACAGGGAAAGTATGCGAATTTAATGCTTGCTCTTGATTATAGTGGGAGTATGAGTGATTATGCTTATAAAGAAGATGAATACGATAGTAGCAAAACATATATAGGTTACTTTATTCCTGATGCTAAATATTCGTATTTTAAAGGGGTATTTTACAAGGATAAAAATGGTTCTTATACTGGAAATGAACTTAATTACTCATATATGACAAAACTGGATATTTTGAAGTGGATATTAACAGGGGGAGGGCCTGTTGTAAAACTTACCGATGGGAAAAAGTATCTTCATGCAGATGGTTTTCTTATTCCTGTTAATGATGTAAGTACTTATAATCAAAAAACTGGAAAATTAGAAGGAATTTTACAGAAAATTGAAAGACTTTCTGAGCATCCAAGAATAGGACTTGAGATATATTCTCTTAGAAAGGGTTCTGTTGTTCAGGATTGGGTTTATCCCTCTTATGAATATAGAAAATTGATACGCACAATAAATAGAGAATATGCATATGGAGGTACTCCAACAGGGGAAGCTCTTGATGAAATCAGAAGATATTTTTCCCGTGAAAGTGGAGTTTGGGGAGGGTTTAGTAAGACGGATTCGAACTATGTTGATCCTTATAAGTTCAACATAAAAGGAACGTTAATGGATGTTCATTGTGCAAAGAATTATGTTCTTTTAATCAGTGACGGTGCTTGGAACGGACATAGATTTGCTAATAGTTTATGGGATCTTTCATGTGAAAAATCCTATGGAGCTTACATAGTAGTTGATCCAGTAGATGCCGGATATAATTATGCCTGTACAATAGATCCAGTTCAGCCTGCTTACGAAATGTGGGAAGGGGGACAGGCTGATTTGGTTCCTGATCTTAAAGGAAAACAGAACGTTAAAGTATATACAGTATCTGCCTTTATGGGAAATTCTACGTTTTCAGACAGAGTAGGTTTAAATGCCCTTGAAAATGTAGCTATTTTTGGGGGATACAAATCCGATTCTTCAGATAGCCTACCGTCAGGTTACTCTTCAGTTCCACCAGATCCAGTGTGTTCTGTAACACAAGCTCCACCTTGTGGTTCTTTTGTTAACCTTCCATCTTCGTCTTCTGATTGGGATGCAAATGGTGATGGAAGGCCTGATGATTTTTATCCTGGGAACGATCCGTTAGCTCTTAAAAAAGCTATAGAAAACATTTTAGCAGCCATATTAAAGGATGCATTTTCAGGAACATCAGCAGGTATTCTACCAGAAAGGAAAAAATCCGGCGTTGTAGCAGAACAGACGCTATTTTATCCTCGTAAAGATTTTTCAGGAAAGAATGTTGATTGGCCTGGTTATCTATATACCTGGTGGTTTTTAAATAAGAAGAATGCTCAAAATCTCAGAGAGGATACAAACTTAAATAAAATCCTTGATATTGAGGACGATCGTATTTTGAAATGGAGAGTGGATCCTGATACCGGTAAGGTTCATATAGATCTGTACGGCAGTTATGCAAACGGTACAGAAAAAAGTAAATTGGCTACTTATGACACGTTTGATAATTTGCATCCTGTCTGGGAAGCAGGAGAAAATCTTGCGTTTACGTCTCCTGATAGTAGGACAATTTACACGGATGTGAAGGGTATGCTTGTTGAGTTTAACGATTTCAACAAAAACCTTATAAGTAATTATGTGGGGAATTTAACTGAGCCTTCATGTTTAAATGATGATGTGGCAAACTTGATTGCCTTTATCAGAGGAAAAGATGTAAAAGGATGTAGAATCAGGGATATAGATGATTCCGGCGATACATGGAAATTAGGTGATATTATCTATTCATCTCCCACCGTTGTTAAGTATCCTGGTTACAGTGTCGTATATGTAGGTGCTAATGATGGAATGCTTCACGCTTTCAGGCTTGGATATGTTAAAGATTTAAACAACAGCCTTCATCCTGTTAAATTAACAGATAGTTCTTCTTCATCGTCTAGAGCATTAGTTGGTCAAGAGATATGGGCATTTATTCCTTCTAACGCTTTACCTTATTTGAAATATCTTGCTGATCCGGAATATCAGCATACCTATTATGTAGATTTAAAACCGTTTGTTGTTACCTATCAGAATAGAGTAATCTTAATAGGTGGTATGAGATTTGGCGGTGTTCCCGGTAATTCTCCAACGTTGACTCCACCTGTAAACGATGCAGATATTGGTTATTCATCCTATTTTGCACTTGACATAACAGATCCCGAAAATCCGAAGTTTCTGTGGGAATTTACCACTAAGGATCTTGGATTTACATATTCAGGTCCTGCAGTTATAAATAAGGGAAGTAAAGCTTATGTCATGTTTGCTTCAGGTCCTACCGATTATAACGGTGATGTTAATCAGCCGCTTTTCGTTTACATTCTAGATCTGTTGACAGGAAAAAGCGTTAGGAATATTACCTTTAGCAATTTACAAAACACCTTTGCAGGACGCCTTTTTACAGATGGCCTTGATGTTGATGAAGATGGAAAGACAGACTATGTCTTTTTTGGTTATTTAAAAAAAGGGACAGATATGCAAGATTGGAAGGGTGGAATAATTGTTGCGGATGTTAGGAGCAGTGATCCTTCGGACTGGAAATTTGATACGTATCTTGAGGATAAAATTCCACCTGTGACTTCAAGAGTTGTTGCCGGCAAGTATTTTGGAAGATATTACATATTTTTTGGTACCGGAAGATGGTTTTATAAAGAAGATAATCCAGACCCTTCACAAGCAAATAGGATTTACGGTATTCCGTTAATTCATTCAGGAAAAAATTGGACTTTGCCTGATGAGAGTTCTATAGTTGACGTTACTACATCTTCATTTTCTGTTTGTTCTGCTTCATCTTCGTCACCGAAAGGTTGGTATATAAGGCTTAACACGGATGATAGTGGATATTTAAAAGAGCGTTTAATTTCAGATCCAACAACGACCGATTTAAATGTTGTTGCATTTGTAACTACAGAGCCGACTGCAGATGTCTGTGGCTTTGGAGGACGTTCAAGGATCTGGCTTTTAAATGGGGCTACGGGAAGTAGCATTTTTGACAACTGCACCACATACTCACTTGATCACGAGAAATTAAAAGGCACACTGCTTGTTCAGCTTTCCACCGCTGCAATTCATAAAGTTGACTTGAGCAGCGCAGCTTCAATGTTTGATAACTCAACAGGCAAAAGAACTACTTTAAATTCCGCTACAGGTTCCAGCTGGTTTGTCGGTGTGGCACCTGAAGGTGGGGCTAAGTTTGTATCTCCGGCAGGAGGAAAAGGTGAACTATTGTTATGGATGGAAAAATAAAAAAGCTTTTACTCTACTTGAGCTTTTGATAGTTATAGCGTTGATAGCTGTTTTATCTTTTATGAGTATCATGAAATATAGAAGTTGGATAGAATCAAATGCTATAAATACTGAAATTCGAAGAATAGCTTCAATGCTTCAAAGTTTAAGAATGGAAGCATTTTCTCAGAAAAAGCGGTTCAGGATTCGTGTAAGTTCAGACAGGCATAAGTTGTTGATTGATGTTTGGGACGATGGCAGTTGGAAAAGTTATAAGGCTTATAATTTAAAGGAGCCTTTCATTTTAACGGCTCCTGTTTCTGTTACAGAAAAAGGGACCTTTAATGCAACTTCTAAAATTATTTATAACGGAACTTTTAATTATCAAGGTGATGATTGTATAGTTATATATAGGACGGATGTGAGGTTAAAGCATTGTTAATGAAAAGAGCATTTACACTGCTTGAGGTTTTGATAGCACTTGTAATTTTTTCCTTGGTAATGATTGCTTTGCTTGATTCTGCCGGATTCTATTATCGTGTTAGCACTAGGAATGATCTGCTAAATGCTGCTTCAAAAATTGCAAGGGAAAATCTGGAGTTTGTTCGTAATATAGATTATGCCGATATTACGAAGGCAGAGCTTGACAACGGAACCAATTCTTGTAAGGAGGCTTTGGCAACTGGTAAGAATATTGAATTGGTTCAGTTGAGAAATCAAAATTATATGTTTGGAAAATATTTTGATGTTGTTGCGGATCCTAGTTTGGATATAAAACAGGTTACTGTGTATGTTTGCTGGAATTATAACAGAAAATTTCATCAGCTAAATTATTCCACAATTATAAGGAAAGAGGAATGAGAAAAGCACTTACTTTACTTGAGCTGCTAGTAGCCATATTTGCAGCTACGCTTGTTATGTCAGCTGTTTATGTTGTATATACAAATTTGTTGGGAACGTATACTCAGGAATCTTCATATCAAACTTCAGATATAAAAAGGGTTTTGGGACTTGAGATATTAAGACAAGATATAGAACACGCAGGACTTGGTGTAGGGATAAATGAAACGGCTCTTCCGATAGAATGGAATAGCACCAAGGCTGAATTAACATTGAGGAGTCTTTATGATATTCTAGATCAAAAAACATCAGCATGGCAAATTATAGATTGTTCTTCCAGCAGTGCCAATATTTTAGTAAATAAGTTTTTCCCTGGATTGTCCGTGACGAAAGCTGTTTACCTTTCTATTAACGGAACTATTAAGAGCGGATTAGCTAACTATTTAACCTGTCCAGGTAACGGCACTTATATCGTTTATCCTGCTTTTATTACCGCAGCGCCGTCAGCGTGTTTTCTACAGTATTGTAGAGGTATAACATACCAGATTTTAAATGTCGGGGTTCCTGATTACTGTGCCAATGGGACTGGAGAACTGGTTCGCGGGATTAAAGGAACATCTCAACAAGATCCAATACTTGATTGTGTTGCTGATTTTGATGTCAGATTTGACTGGGACTTGAATGGAGACGGTATCATTGAGCAAAATGAAAAATACTTACCTATTTCTAAAATAGGCACTTTATCAGCCGCTGAAGAAAGAAAAAGACTTAAACTTGTTACTGTTTTCGTAGTTGTTCAGCAGGGAAAACGAAACAGGAAGTATAAATTTGTAAATCAGCTTAAAAATAACGGAGTGGATTTCAGTAATAGAGTGAAAGCAAAAGTAGGTAAAAATTGGCAGCAGTATGACTGGAGATTAATTAGATTTTCCGTTAAGCCGATGGATTTGATGTGATGCTGGAGGAAGTTTGAAACAGAGAAAAGGTTTAGTTTTGATAGTAACATTGATTGTAACTTTTATCGCTTCGGCATTTATTGCTGCACTTTTGTATATGCTTTTTAACAATGTTGTAACTATTGGAAGTAAAAAACGTTATTCAGGTTCTCTTGAGGTTGCTAAAGGAGTTTCTTCATATTTAATGGAATTAATGGACGATGATAAGTTGTGTTCATATACCGACTGTTCAAAGACAAATCAACCGATACAGTTGGGTTCTTATTCTTCTTTTGGGAATTATAATGCAACTGCTACGCTTATTAAGCGTATAGATCTAAACAATAAAGGAGAAGGTGTTGTGTATTCTGTGGAAGTTATAGTTAGAAATCAAAAAATTCCTTCCGAACACTCTGTAATAGATTTTGTTTATAGGGTTTATTAGTATACCCTTTTGCCAGACGTAATTACTTGAATGGTCTTTAAGATTATGGAAATATCATTGCCAAAAGCAATATATTTAAGGTAGAGAACTATTCTGTTTCTTCGGTTACTATGATGTAGCCTCAGCCTCGGAATGACGTAAGTGGGAAGCTCTCAGGATGATGGTAGGATGATGGATATTAGTAAATTATTAAGTTTATACCTCTTGCGACCATATAGGGGATTTCTTCCGGTTTTTCGACGCCGGGTATTACGAAATAATGGTTTTTAGGTGTATCTATCGAAAAACCTCTGATTTCAAATTTTGAACGTTTGCCCTCTGTTCCCGGTGGTTCTACTATTATCAGTCTTATTTTCTGTATTGCGAAAGGAATTGCGTTGACAGCTTCTCTTATATTTTTTCTCATGTCTGGATATATTTTTACGATTGTGAATCCTGCCATTTTCTTTTTTGTTATCTCTTCCGGCGAGGTCATTTCTTTCACTACAAAGATCTTAAGTTTATTGAAGCTGTACCCGCCTCCGTCCTTTACAGCTCTTTCTCCTGTTAAGATGTGTATTAATTCTATAATTTTTTCTATGTTTGTCCCTGTTAAAATTTTAACAGTACCAGGGTTTCCTCTTTCAACTTTGATTTTAGGTTGTTCCACTGTAATTCCGTATGCTGCGAGGAGATTTTTTAACTCTTTTGGGGTGTCCGGTGTCATGTTGAATATTTTTGTGCTACCCGTTTCCATATCATATATGAGGTAGTCATAGTGGTAAGTTAGCTTGTCAAAGATGCCTAATTTTATTGTTCCGTTTGCTTCAAAAGAACCGAATGTATTCAGGATGTTTTCTTCGACGAGTTTCCGGAGCTGCTTTTTATTTTTTATTATTTTATACCCAACATTTTGTAGTTCTTTTACTTCCTGCTTCGTTAAGTTTCTGTTCAAATCAATTATATAACTATTGCCTGCAATTGTTATAACAGGATTTTGTTGAAGGTTAATCGTGCCTGAGTTTAAAAGAATCATACCTTTTTTATATATTTTTGAGCCTCTTCCATTTATTACAGGAGAAAAATCGGGCATTACATTTTTACTAATCCTAAACCTTTTTTTGTTTTTGTTTTTCTTAACGCCCGGAAGGGGAATTTTTAAAACTTGCCCCTTTAGTATTAAATTTGGATTTTTAATTTTATTTAATTTTATCACTTCACCGATCATTTTAAGAGGAAGTCCGTATTTTTTAAGTATTCCGTAAAGAGTATCTCCCGGTTTAACCTTGTAATAGATGATGTGTTTTCCTGTTTTTTGTTCAGCTTTTCTAACTTTTATGATATTTATTTTGTAAATGTTTTCCTTACAGTAAGCTGAAGCGGATAAAATTACCGCAGCTGTTGTTATGGTTGTTATAAAACGTTTCCAGCCCATTCTTTTATATCCTTTAGAGCTTTTTCAGCCTGTATTTTCCTTCTTGCTCTTTTTCCTTTTGCTTTGACTACTGGAAGAAGTCCAAAGTTTGCATTCATAGGTTGAAACCTGTCAGGATCAGCTTCTGTTATGTATTTTAACAAACCGCCTATTATTGTTGTAGGTGGTGGATATACCGGTTCGGTATTTTTTATGAGTTTTTCCGCGTTTATGCCGGCTATTATACCGGTTGCGGCGGATTCTGGATAGCCTTCAACGCCTGTTATTTGTCCTGCAAAAAGGATATTGGCATTTTTATTTAGTTGGAGTGTGGGCAGTAGAAGTTTTGGGGAATTTATGAAAGTGTTTCTGTGAATACTTCCGTATCTTGCAAATTCTACGTTTTCAAGCCCAGGTATAAGTCTAAAAACTTTTTTCTGGGCCGGATAGGTGAGTTTTGTCTGAAATCCTACAAGGTTCAACAGTGTGCCTTCTTTGTTTTCTTTTCTGAGCTGAACTACTGCATAAGGCCTTTTCCCTGTTTTCGGATTTGTAAGCCCTACGGGTTTAAGGGGGCCAAAGAGTAGTGTTTCTTTTCCCCTTTCTGCCATTTCTTCTATTGGCATGCAACCTTCAAAGTATGCTTCTTTTTCGAATTCTTTTAGAGGAACTTTTTCTGCTTCCATGAGTGCGTTGTAGAATCGTTCGTATTCCTCCTTTGTCATAGGACAGTTGAGGTAATCGTCTCCTCCTTTGCCGTAGCGAGAGCCCCAGAAACATTTAGAATAATCTATTGTATCTGCATATACAATGGGGGCTATTGCGTCGTAAAAGGAGAGGGATTGTTCTCCTAAAAATTCTATTAAGTATCTGGAGAAAGTATCTGACGTTAAAGGGCCTGTTGCCACTATTGTGATTTCGTTTTCTGGAATTTTTGTTACTTCTTCTCTTATAATTTCTATGAGAGGATGCTGAGACAATTTTTCTGTTATATATGCTGCAAAGTCCTGTCTATTTACGGCAAGGGCACCGCCTGCCGGAACTGCTGTTTTTTTCGCAGCTTCTACTATGAGAGAGTTAAAAATTTCCATCTCTTTTTTCAAGAGGCCTCTTGCCGTTGTTACGTCAATTCCGCCAAGTGTGTTGCTACAAACCAATTCTCCGAAAAGGTCGGTTCTGTGAGCGGGAGTAAATTTTTTGGGTCTCATTTCATAAAGAACTACCGGAATACCTTTACGTGCCAGATACCAGGCTGCTTCACTTCCTGCCAGTCCTGCGCCTATGATGTGAACTTTTTTCATTCGTTATCCTTTGAAACAAGATTTTCTATTTTCTTCGCCTGTTCAGCAGCAACAAGTGCATCTATCATTTCATCCATTTCACCATCTAAAAATTGTTCAAGATTATACAGGGTTAGTTTAATTCTGTGATCTGTCACTCTGTTTTCCGGGAAGTTGTAAGTTCTGATTTTTTCGCTTCTATCTCCGCTACCTATCTGTGAGCGGCGGGTAGAATCGAGGTGTTCTTTTTGCTGTCTTTCGTAGAGTTCTTTTAGCCTTGCTCGTAGGATTTTCATAGCTTTTATCCTGTTTTGAATCTGGGAACGTTCGTTAGAGCAGGTTACAACTATTCCAGTTGGTATGTGGGTTATTCTAACTGCTGAATCTGTTGTGTTGACGTGTTGTCCGCCTGCCCCAGATGAGCGGTAAGTGTCGATTTTCAGGTCTTTTTCATCTATTTTTATTTCAACATCTTCAGCTTCCGGAAGGATTGCTACTGTTGCTGCTGATGTGTGAATTCTACCGCCGGATTCTGTAACAGGGACTCTTTGAACTCTGTGAACACCGCTTTCGTATTTTAGTCTGCTGTAGGCTCCCTTCCCGGATATTAGGGCAGATATTTCCTTATATCCTCCGAGCCCTGTTTCATTTGCTGAGAGAATCTCTATTTTCCAGCCTTTCCTTTCAGCATATCTTGAATACATTCTGAACAGATCTGCTGCAAAAAGTGCTGCTTCTTCTCCACCTGTTCCTGCACGGATTTCAAGGATAACGTTCTTTTCATCGTTCGGATCTTTGGGAATCAGGAGCATTTTTAATTGATTTTCAAGTTCTTTTGCTTCTTTTTCGAGTTCTTTTTTCTCTTCCTTTGCAAGTTCTATAAAGTCTTCATCTTCTCCTGAATGGATTACGTCTATTGCTTCCTGAATACCGCTGGCTATTTTTCTATATTTCTGGTAAGTTTCGTATATTGGTTGAAGTTCTTTATGTTCCCTTGCAAGTTTTTTATACTTTCCGCTGTCCGATATGACATCCGGGTTACTTAAAAGGCCTTCTATCTCTTTAAATCTTTTACTTATCTCTTCCAGTCTTTCTATTATGACTTTTTCCATTTTCGGATGCCCTCCAGTTATCTCTTCTTCATTTTTCTTTCGTATTCTCTTTTTAGCTTTTTGTAGCGTTGAAGAGCAAGTCTTCTTTGAAGAGGAGATAACCTGTCTATGAAAACTATTCCGTTTAAGTGGTCTATTTCGTGTTGAAGAGCTCTTGCCAATAAATCTTCACCTTCTATTTCAAAATCTTCACCGTCAACGTTTTGGGCTTTTACCTTTACATAGGCTGCTCTTTTGACCTTTTTGTAAAGGCCGGGTAGTGAGAGGCATCCTTCTTGATTAAGCTGTTCTCCTTCCATCGTTATGATTTCGGGATTTATGAGAACAATCTGGTTTTTTCCTTCCGTTTCTTTTCCAGCATTAAGGTCAATAACAACAATGCGTTTTAAAATGCCTACCTGATTGCCTGCCAATCCGAGGCCCCCTTTCTCATACATTGTTTCAAACATCTGGTTTACGATGTTCCTTATCTCTTCGTTGAACTCTTCCACTTTTTCGGCATGTTTTTTAAGCGCTTCATCAGGATATATTCGTATTTCCATTGTTATCTCCTGTTAAATTGTTTGTTAGGAATTGGAATGATTTTAGCTGATCTTCTTCCGTTTTTGCTTCAAGTGTAAGAATAAGAGAATCGGAAGTTTCCGTTTTTAGATATGAGAATAGATCGCTGAAATCTATTGTGCCACTCCCGGCAGCGATGTGGAGGTCGTTAACGCCATCGTTGTCGTGGATGTGGAATTCAAAAATTTTATTATTGAAACGATTTAGCCAGTCTTTTAAAGGAAATTTTGAAAAGAGATTTAAATGCCCTACGTCTATACATACGCCGATGTTTTCGGTATTAACTTTTTCTAGAATTTCATTCAAATAATCTGGAACTTCGTCAAAAACGTTTTCAACGGCAATTTTGAAATCGGGAAACATATCACACACCTGTTTGAAGGTTTCTACACAGTTTTTTATCCATCTGTCGTAAACTGGAAGGATTTTTCTGGGATGGAATCCCGAATGAAAAACGATAACTTCAGGATTCAAAATTTTTGCGACAGGTTGAAGTTCTTTAAATCGCTTAATGGTTGCTTCTCTCACGTATCTGTCTATCGCTCCAGGGTTTAGATCCATGAATGGAGCATGGAATGTTATAGGTTTGGTTCCCACCATCTCTGCTAATTTGGAAAAGAATTTCATAGGGACATTTTCTAGAACGTCCGCAGTTATCTGTAGCTCTATTCCGAACTTCCTGTTCAATGTTCGGTATATTCTTTCGGGATTATTTATTATGTCTCTTCCCGGAATGTGCGCTGTAACTTTCATGTTTTATCCTCTCGGCACTAACGTAAAAAGAAATTTATGCAGTTATTGACTTTAGGGCAAGAATGGATTGCACTGCCTGCTGGAAAGTTTCTCCGGCTTTCCTTTTTCATCTATTTGTATATGATAAAATCTCCATAATTATTATCTTTTTGAGGAGGAAGGGATGCGGAAACTGTTGCTGTTTTTATCCTGTTTCTTTGCCGTTTCTTCTGTTGCGTACGGCGGTAATGTGGATACGTTTGGTATAGGTTCTGCAGAAACGGCACTCGGTGGTGCGTATTCTGCTACGGCAGATGATCCTTATGCTGTTTATTATAACCCTGCCGGTTTGATGCAGCTTGAGGGCCAAATTGTTTCTTTTGGTTTTGAAGTTCTAGATCCGACTCTGCGGATTCACGATTTTACTGCCGTTGACGGAGGTGGTAATGCTGTTTTGCCTTCAGACGTAACATTTTCTGATGTCTCGGATACGCTTCTGGTTCCTTTTGCTGGTTACGGTGCAAAAATAAATGAAAACTTTGCATTAGGTATTGCTGCTTATGTTCCTTACGGTCTTCATATTAAATGGAATTCAGATCCTTCTGTCAATCCTGCTGCGTATAACTGTTTTGAATCTTATTACATAAGAGGTGTTGTTACGCCGACGGTGGCTTTTAGGTTGACAGACAATTTAACGTTTGGTTTCGGTGTTTCTCTTGGTCGTTCTGATGCAGGTACACAGAGAAGAATTTATGCTCCGACTTTACCGTCTTTAAATAACAAGATTATTAAGTCTGAGTTTTCCGATAACTTTAACGTTTCATATAACTTTGGTCTTATGTATAAACCTTCGAAAAAGGTTGCTCTTGGTTTGACTTATCGTTCAAGGGCGAAAACTGATTTTACCGGAAGTGTTGAAATTGAAGGGACTTCTTACTATACCAATGCAACTACGAAAATTGATCATCCGGAGCAGATACAGGGCGGTATAAGATACACACCTGATGATAAGCTTTCTATTGAACTTGATGTTGTATGGACGCACTGGAGCACAATAGATAAGTATGTTGTTAGCTTTGAAACACCTATCCTGGGAAAGACGCATGAAGTTTTTGTAAGAGATTGGCAGGATACAAGGCAGGTTAGGGTTGGTGTTTCTTATGCTGTGAACGATGTTGTTACTTTAAGGGGAGGATATTTTTACGATCCTTCACCTATTCCGGATCATACTTTTGATATGGCCTGGCCTGACGCTGATAAGAAAACTTACTCTTTTGGCGCTGGATTTAATTTTGGTCGTGTAAAAGTAGATACCGTTGTTCAGTATAGTGTTGCTGAAAGCAAGCGAGAAATAGGTGGAGAGAGTGTTGAGCTTAATGAGAGTTATGATGACGGAAACGTTTCTCTTTCTGCCGATGGTCATCTCTGGGGATACGGCGTAACTGTTAGCTATACATTTTAACGGAGGTAAACGATGAGAAAGTGGATTGCACTTTTAACTATAATGGTTGCAGTTAGTTCATGTGGCACTAAGCTTGCCGAAACGGAAAACGCACCTTCGGTTCCGGGGACTGAGATGGCAGTGGATAAGAATGGTCTTGTTTTTGACCCTTCAGCTCAGGAAATACCGTTTCCAAATGATATTATCTGGGCTCAATATGGTGGCAATGTAACGCTTCCGGTTGATAAAGCGTCGGATAATGCTACAAAATTACTTTACAGGGCAATTAATGCTCTTCATATAAAAGGCTTTAGTCCGAATATGTTTATTGCCGTTCCTTTGATAAATGATAAGACTTTAACTGATGTTGCGGAACATTATAAGCTTATAGATCTTACAGATTTTTATACTTGTGCTGTGTCTAACGGAACGTCTTCGGCTTGTTTGGATGTGGATGAAACATCAAAGCTCACGTTTCGTCAGGATGGGAACTTTTTAAAATTTTATCCTGTAAAGCATCTAGATGCCGGTCATCAGTATATTTTTGCTCTTGAGAATGGCATAAAGGATGGCTCCGGTGATATTTTGGAGCCAGCCATTTATAAGGAGCTTGAGTCGAACAACACACTTGTTGATCCTCAACTTGAGGCTTTGAGGGAGAAGTATAAACCGATTTATGATTCTGTCCTGCCGAATTTTGGCTTAACCAGAGATAATGTTCTGGAGATGTTTACGTTTACTGCGGCAAATAAGACTCTGTCTGTAAATGATTTTGAAGTTATAAAGAGAGCTCTGACAAACAGCACCATTGCGGATAATCTTGAAAGTTTCATTACCGGTTTGAATTATGCCAGTGTTCCTCTTGAGTATAGAGGCATAGAAGCTTCCGTTATGTCAAGTGCTGCTGCGTCGTATATTGGATTTGTTAACGGAACAAATAGTACTATTATGACTTTTAATATAGGAGAGCAATCTCTGGAAGCTGTTCCTTATTCCATTTATAATGGTGCTAATTATGCTGTTTACAATGATACTGTCTATATATTTCTGCACGGTTTAGGGGGAAACAGGACGGTTGCTCAGTTGTTAACAGCTGATGTTCCGTATGCAGTTGTTGCAATAGATTTGCCGGATCACGGTGATAGAGTAGAAGCAACGGATAATCCTTATACCTCTTGTTTTGAAAATGTTTCCGGAAGTTGCTTTCTTACGGAAAATCCGGGAAGTGATAGATTGAATTTTTATCAATCAATATTTGATACGAGAGTTCTGCTAAGGTCACTTGCCGACGGTAATTTTGATATTGATGGTGATGGTGTAAATGATGTTCCAAAGAATATTGATTTTGTCGGAATGTCACTTGGAAGTATAGTTGGCAGCTCTCTTTTAGGTATAGATAGTGTTACTAACAATACGATTTCCAGAGCAGTTTTGAATGTTGGAGCGGCAAATCTTGTTTCTATTCTTGATACTGCAACGAATGAGATGATAGCCGGAATGGTAAAAACACTTGGAGTTGAAAGAAATTCAATGGATTATTTCATTACAATGGCTGTTTTTCAGACATTACTTGATCCTTCGGATCCTGCTTATCTGGCAAGTAGTAGCTCCGTTAGTAAAACGATAATTCAGTCAGCTTATGGAGATTCTATTCTTCCTTATGTTTCAAACCTTTCTCTGGCAAGAGTATCAGGGTTTAATAACTATACGACTATTGATTTTTCAAATGTTACAGCTGCTTCTGGATGGTATATGTTTGGTAATGCATCGGCTTACGTGAATCATGGATTTTTATTGACAACGAATATCTCTTATTATCCTGAAGTTTCTGATTATTTAGCTGATCAAACAGTTTTACAGGATGCACAAAAAGCTGCAAGAGAACAAATAAAGGATTTCTTCCAGTAATTTAAGGAAAGGGGGAGAATAAATTCCCCCTTTTATCAGATCTCCTGAACAGCACCTTTTGAGGCGGAAGATACAAGTTTCGCATATTTTCTTAGGAGTTTTGATTTCACTTCTTTTTGAAGAGGTTTGAAGTTTTCAAGCCTCTTCTTAATTTCTTCTTCCGGAACCAGAAGTTCCAGTTTTCTTTCAGGGATATTAAGGTATATTTCGTCTCCATCTTCTATTATACCTATGATACCGCCTTCAGTAGCTTCCGGTGAGATATGTCCAACGCAAGGGCCGTGCGTTCCCCCTGAAAATCTTCCATCTGTTATGAGGGCAACAGATTCTCCAAGTCCCATTCCCATAACAGCAGCAGTAACTGCTAACATTTCTCTCATGCCGGGACCGCCTTTTGGCCCTTCATATCTGATAACTATCACGTGCCCCGGCTTTATTTCTCCGTTCATTACGGCTTTCATAGCGTCTTCTTCACAGTTGAAAACTTTTGCTGTTCCTTTAAAGATTTTCATTTTGTCACTTACGGCACCCTGTTTGATAACAGCACCTTCTGGAGCAATATTTCCGTAGAGAATCGCCAGACCACCTTCTTTCTTGTATGGGTTGTCCATTGGTCTTATTACATCTTCATCAAATATTCTACCACTTGATGCAATTTCTTTAATGAATTTGCCTGAAACGGTTGGATTGTCTTCAATTAATGTTTGCAATCTTTTTAAAACTCCGGGAATTCCACCGGCGTAGTGAAGGTCTTCCATAAGATATTTTCCACCAGGCCTCATGCTGCATATCTTGGGAGTTTCACGACCTAAGTCGTCAAATAGTTTAATATCAAAGGGAACTCCTGCTTCGTAAGCAATAGCGGGAAGGTGAAGAACGGTATTTGTTGAGCCACCAAGGGCAAGGTCAACTCTTATTGCGTTTCTGAAGGCTTTAGGCGTTAAGATGTCTCTTGCCTTTATGCCTTTTTTTACAAGTTCTACAATTTTTTCACCTGAAGCTTCTGCGATCCTTTTTTTTTCGGCAAGAGGTGCTGGCGATGTTCCACAGTAGGGAAGAGACATTCCTAAAGCTTCGGTAAGGCATGCCATTGTGTTTGCTGTGAACATTCCCTGACATGCACCTGAAGATGGACATGCTGTTTGTTCATACTCCAGAAGCTCTTCTAATGTTAGCTCTCCAGCTTTGTATTTTCCTATAGCTTCAAATGTGTGAGTAACGAGGTCTAACCTTTCTTTTCCTCTTCTTCCGGCAAGCATCGGTCCTGCTGTTACAATTATTGCGGGAATATTCACTCTTGCCGCTCCCATTAGCATACCGGGAGTTATTTTGTCGCATGCTGTTAGAAGAACTATGCCGTCAAGCTGATGTGCATTAACAACATCTTCAACAGAGTCGGCTATGATTTCCCTCAAAGGAAGAGAAAATCTCATTCCTTCATGTCCCATTGCTATGCCGTCACATATAGCTGGGACTCTAACAATAAAAGGAGTGCCGCCGGCGGCAGCAACTCCTCTTTCTATGAATCTTTCAAGAGCATACATGTCAGCGTGGCCTGGTACAAGGTCGGTATAACTTGAAATTATTCCAATTAAAGGTTTATCAATGTCTTCTCTTCTAATGCCTGTTGCCATCATTAGTGCACGAGCCGGAAGTTTTTCAAATTCTCTTAAAACATCACTTCTCATTACTTTTAGCCTCCTGAGCCTTTTTAATAAGCATTACCATCTCATCTCTAAGCCTTAACCTTTCCTTTTTCATCCTGTCGAGTTCGGCTTCTTCAGATGGTGTTAGGAAGGCTTTCTTTTCTAATTTATCTATAATGTCGTCGAGTTCCTGATGTTTCCTTTCAAGTGTTGCGAAGTGGTGGAACTTTTCCCTGGCCAGTTTTTTCAGGTTTTCGTCTCTGTACATCTTTTACCTCCGTGGGGTTTATTTTGAGCATTAAAACAAGAGCATTGTCTCCGTTTTTATAGTAGTTTTTTCTAACGGCTACTTTTTTGAAGCCAAAGAGCTGGTAAAGTTTTAGTGCAGGTATGTTTTTTTCTGATACCTCTAAAAAGATAGTGAACGGTTTCTGTAAAGAAGCAAGTTCATCTATAATGGAGGCCATAAGTGCTTTTCCGATACTCCTTTTCCTGTAGTTTTTGTCAACTATAACAGCATGTATTTCAACTTCATTCTCTAATATCCAGTATAAAACAAAACCGACAATTTTTCCATCGGTTAGAGCTACTTTTCCAGTGTATAGTTGAGAAAAGAAATCCCTTTTTACATTACCAGTGTAAGTTGAAATTTGTCTCAAGAGTTTTTCCACTTCTTCCAGATCTTTAATCTGCCATGTTCTTATTTGAAGGTTTTGCATCCGGTTGCCTTATATAAATGGGTTCAAGGGAGTTTCTGAAACCGTATTTTGCTGCGTAGAGGGCCGCATTTAGTGCGATTGACGTGTTTGCTGTTTTTTCTATTAATCTGTTCGAAGAGTGTATGTAATTTCCTATCTCGGAATTGGACGTGTAGTTGCCGGTAACTATTAGATTGCCAGGGATGTTTTCTATCTCTTCTATTACTTGCTGGATGGTTAAGTCTTTTGGTTTTACGATTACTTCGTAACGGTTGCGGCAGTATATATAGTATTTGTTTTTTCTTCCTTCCATGATTACAAATACTGGTGTTTTTTCATTCAGGAAACTAAAAGATAAAGCTTCCAGCGTTGAGACCGTTCCGATTTTTTCATTTCCGAGGATTTCTTTGAAAGCTTTTGCAAGAGATAAACAGATTCTTATACCGGTGAAAGAACCGGGTCCTGCGGTAAAAATTATTAAGTCAATGGGTTCGAATCTGTTTTTTCCTGTCCCTAAAATAGAGTTAAGCGCTTCAAATACTTTTGATATATGTTCCTTTGGTGAGTTCCAGCTTCTTGACAACAGGACACTTTTGTCATCGATGAGAGCGACACTTCCAAGAGGCAGACAAGTATCAACACCTAGAATTTTCATCCAATTTACCACCCATCAGTTAATATTGGTTTATCCTTATAAATTATACCAATTTTTTTGGAAGAATTCATAAAAATTGTTCTTCAATTTCATTTATTATTTTTCCGATAATATTTGTTGACAGTAAGAAATAGTCTGGATTTAGTTTCAAAATTTCGTTCTCAAAATTAATTATATCGCTTGACAACAGAGTTTGGAGAACTGAACTTTTTCTAACGGCAGATAAGAAAATATTTTTTTCTTCAGGATTCAGTTTAATTCCTCTGTTTTTTCTCAATCCCATTGCAATCTTTATTTTAACAAATTCTTTATCGTTAAAAGTCAGATTCTCTTCAAGTATTGGGTTTCCAGAAAGTATGCCTTCCTTGTATTTTTTATAATCACTGATGTTTTTAAAGTATGTTTTTGAAAGCATTGAAGCGGCAGAAGGTCCTATACCAAGATAACTTTTTAGTTTCCAGTATGCAAGGTTATGTTTACATTCAAATCCTGGCTTGGAGAAATTTGATATTTCGTATTGAGCAAATCCTTTGTTTTGCAATATTTTTGTGGTTTTCCCGTAGTATTTGCTGAATTTTTCTTCTGAAGGTAATTCTAATCTGCCTTTTTTAACCTGTTCGTAGAATGGAGTTTCTTCGTAGACTGTGAGTGCATAACAGGATATGTGAGTTATAGGAAAATCGGTAGCCGTTAAAAGATCTTTTTCCAGATTATTTTCATCCTGACCTGGTATGCCAAACATAATGTCTACCGAGACGTTGTTAAATATAGAAGTTGCTGTATGTAAACTTTTGAGTGCTTTTTCAGAATCGTGCCTGCGGTTAAGCATTTTTAGGAGTTTTTCCTGAAATGTTTGAATACCGATACTGATTCTATTTATACCTGCTGATTTTAAGGCTTTTAAATATTGAAATGTAACATCGTCAGGGTTTATTTCCACTGTTATTTCTTTTGCTGACGGAAAAATATTCAATATTGATTCAAAGAAGAATGGCGGCATGAGTGAAGGAGTGCCGCCGCCAAAATATATTGTTTCGGGCATAACTGTAATTTTTCTTATTTCAAGTTCTTTCTTGAGTAGATATAAATAATCCTCAGCATTGGCTACCTCTATAGTCGAAAAAAAGTCACAATACGAACATTTAGTTCTGCAAAATGGAACGTGGACGTATAAGTGTTTTACTATCATCTTATTTAAAACTATATGAGACAGTAATTACTGGAAACGGTATAAAGTCGGCTCCGAAAAATTTGCTGAAGAAGTAAACACCTCCGCCTATGGAGAAAGCTCCGTTTTCTCCCGTAGGATCATCTCCGTTCGGAAGATCGTATTCTATTCCTCCGCCGAAATATGGGTAGATTATTGTTGCCGTTCCACCTTCAAGGTAAGGATGAACTGCCTGCAATTCGTCGTTTACTGTAAAGTAATATCTGAAACCAAATCCTAGCCCTGCTGTTACACCGTAAAGATATTTAGGAGCTCCGTTACCGTCTCTTTCCAGCCTTCCTGCAAATATTGTGTCAAGGCCGACACGCCACTGATTTCCTGGTAGATTAATGGTGGTTTGTGTTTCGTTTTCGGCCGCATAACAGGTTGTGTATAGTGCAGACATGGCTATTAATGTGATAGCTCCTGTGATCAATGCTTTTTTCATGATTCCTCCCGTTAAAATATTCAGTAAAAGTTATAATTGCATTATAGGACTGTCATACTATAAATATGGGGGGTTTTTGAAAATGGACAATAGAAATGTTCTCTGGTTAAGGGATGTAACTTTGAAAGATGTGCACCTGGTAGGAGGGAAAAACGCTTCTTTAGGAGAAATGCTTAACGTTCTTTCTTTTAAAGGAATAAATGTGCCGGATGGGTTTGTGGTAACGGCTAATGCCTACTTCAGATTTATCGATTTTAATAACCTTCGTGAAAAGATAGAAGAAGTGATAGCTTCCATAGATGTGAAAGATGTTGAGGATTTGCAGCGCAAAGCCGGTGTTATAAGAGCGCTTATTAGGGAGGGAAAGTTTCCTGAAAAAATGGAGAGGGAAATCCTTAGTTATTATCGAGCGCTTGGTGAGAAGTATAACATGGAGAATGTAGATGTTGCAGTACGTTCTTCTGCAACTGCTGAGGATCTTCCAGATGCCTCTTTTGCCGGACAACAGGATACTTACCTGAATATAAAGGGGGAGTCTGCCCTCCTTGATGCAGTTAAAAGATGTTTTGCTTCATTATTTACCGCCAGGGCTATTTCTTATAGAGAAAGTTTTGGATTTGATCATTTTAAAGTCGGAATTTCCGTAGGTATTCAAAAAATGGTTCGTTCTGATCTTGGTGCTTCTGGTGTTTGTTTCTCTCTCGATACAGAGACAGGATTTGAAAATGTTGTTTTGATAACAGGTATTTATGGGCTCGGAGAGTTGATTGTTGGTGGAGAAGTGGTTCCTGATGAATTTCTGGTATTTAAGCCGACTCTAAAGAAAGGATATAAAGCCATAATAGAAAAGAAGCTGGGAGATAAAGAGAAAAAGCTTATATATACCGATGACGGTGAAGGAACAGTAGTGGATATTGTTCCAGAGAAAGAGAGAGAAAAGTTTTGTCTTTCAGATGAAGAGGTTTTGAAGCTGGCTGACTGGGTTTTAAAAATAGAGGAGCATTATTCCAATCTTTACGGTCGCTGGTGTCCGATGGATGTTGAATGGGCAAAGGACGGGATAAGCGGGGAGTTATTCGTGGTCCAGGCTCGTCCTGAAACTGTTCAGTCAAGAAAAGATAGAAGTAAATTGACCGTGTATAAAATAGAGCTTTCTCCTGAAGAAAAAAATAAAAAATTACTTCTTAAAGGTACTGCTGTTGGAAGCAAGATAGCATCGGGAAAAGTGAGGAAGCTTTCCTCTCCGGAAAATGCATCTTCTTTTAATGAGGGTGAAATTCTTGTTGCTGAGATAACTGATCCTGATTGGGAACCTATAATGAAAAAAGCTGCAGCTATTATTACCGAAAGAGGCGGAAGAACCTGTCATGCTGCTATTGTTGCAAGGGAACTTGGTGTTCCTGCAGTTGTTGGAGCAAAAAGTGCCCTTGATGTCTTAGAGAATGGGCAAACTGTGACGGTTTCCTGCGCGGAAGGTAGTGACGGTTACGTTTATGAGGGGGCAGTTCCTTATTCGGTAGAAGAAGTTGATATCTCTGAAATTCCTGAGGTTAAGACTCCTATAATGTTTAATGTTGCTACTCCAGACAAAGCCTTTGAACTTTCGTTTTTGCCTAACGAAGGAGTAGGCCTTGCAAGGGAGGAATTCATAATAAATAACTATATAGGAATTCATCCCCTTGCGCTGATCCATTTTGATTTTATTGAAAAAGAGGATTCAGAAATTGCAGAGTTGATAAAAGAAAAGACATTCGGATATGACAATCCGGTCGATTACTATGTCGATAAACTTTCTTATGGTATTGCCAAAATTGCTGCGGCATTTTATCCTAAGCCGGTAATAGTAAGATTTTCCGATTTTAAATCTAATGAGTACGCAAACCTTTTAGGTGGATCCCATTTTGAGCCTAAGGAAGAAAATCCTATGCTTGGTTGGAGGGGGGCTTCAAGATATTATTCTGAAAAATTTAAAGAGGCTTTTGGTCTGGAGTGCATTGCTATAAAACGTGTCAGGGAAGAGATGGGACTTGACAATGTTATTGTTATGATTCCGTTTTGTCGCACTCCCGAAGAGGGCAAGAAAGTGCTGAATGTTATGGAAGAGTATGGCCTTGAGCGTGGCAAAAACAGCCTTAAAGTTTACGTTATGTGTGAAATTCCGTCCAATGTAATTTTAGCTGAGCAGTTTTCCGAAATCTTTGATGGCTTTTCAATAGGTTCGAATGATCTGACACAGTTAACGCTTGGTCTTGACAGAGATTCCGAGCTTGTTGCTTCCATATATGATGAAAGGAACGATGCAGTTAAGTTTATGGTTGCCACAGTTATAGATAAAGCCAAAAAGCTTGGACGAAAAGTGGGTATATGTGGACAGGCTCCTTCCGATTATCCTGAGTTTGCCGAATTTCTGGTGGAGAAAGGGATAGATACAATTTCTATTAATCCTGATGCTCTTTTGAAAACAAGAAAGGCTGTGGCTGAAATAGAACGGAAACTGAAGCTGGATTAATTTGACAGGCGGGTAGCTCCCGCCTGTATTTTGAAGATTGTGATAATCTCCGAAGTTTTGACACTTCTCGTTTATTGGTGTATCTTTAAACCACCATGAAAAAGTTCAGAATTAATACCATTATAGTTGGATTTATATTTTTAACAGTTTTTACCTGCGGTGAAACACCAGCAGAAGTCCTTTCTTCTGTTAACTTTTCCGTTGAGCAGATAGAGGTTGTTAATAACAAAAGAGATTTGAAAATTAAATCAGAAAAAAGTGTCTTTTTACCTATTAAGCAACTTTTCAAAGATTATAAAGAAAATTATGGTTTTTCAGATGTTTACACTCAGTTTTCTTTCTGTTCTTTTGCGATAAAATCCTTGCCTCCCAGAGCTTCTCCGCTTTCTTAATCAGGGTTTTCAGTTTTTAACTTAAATCTTAAATGAAAAATCAGGAGGTTTTAAATGATAGATATTGTCCTTACTAAGCTTTTTGGTAGCAAGAACGAAAGAGTTGTTAAAAAAATGAGGCCTATTGTTGAAAAGATAAACGCATTGGAGCCGGAATTTGAGAAGAAAAGTAAAGAAGAACTTCAAGCTCTTACGGCAAAGTGGAGAGAAGAGCTTTCAAAAATAAAAGATGCGAAAGAGCAATTTAAGTATATGGATAAGATTTTACCTGAAGCTTTTGCAGCAGTTCGTGAGGCAGCAAAAAGAACTTTAGGTATGAGACATTATGATGTTCAGCTTATAGGTGGTATGGTCCTTCATCAGGGGAAGGTTGCCGAAATGAAAACAGGTGAAGGGAAGACCCTTGTTGCTACGCTTCCTGTATATTTAAATGCACTTGCCGGAAGAGGCGTTCACGTTGTTACAGTTAACGATTACCTTGCCAAGAGAGATGCCGAATGGATGGGACCTGTTTATAACTATCTCGGTATAACGGTTGGCTATCTCCAGAACAATATGGAGAAACCGGAAAGAAAAGAGATGTATATGAAAGATGTAACTTATGGAACGAACAGTGAGTTTGGATTTGATTATCTCCGTGATAACATGGCGTTTTCAAAAGATGAGAGAGTACAGAGGGATCTTTTTTATGCGATAGTTGACGAGGCAGATTCTATTCTTATTGATGAGGCTAGGACGCCGCTTATTATTTCTGGACCTTCAGAAGAAAATGTCGATATCTATTACATAGCAGATTCTATTGTTAGACAGCTGAAAAAAGAAAAACATTTTACGGTTGATGAGAAAAACAAGACAGCTGTTTTAACCGATGAAGGAATCAGGGAAGTTGAAAAGATAGTTAGTAAAATGACGGATATAAAGGACTTTAACCTTTATGACCCTAAATTTGCCGATCTTCTTCACGGTATTATCCAGTCTTTGAGAGCTCATCATTTGTTCAAAAGAGATGTGGATTATGTTGTAAAAGATGGGAAGGTGATCATAGTTGATGAATTTACTGGAAGAATAATGCCGGGGAGACGCTGGAGCGATGGACTCCATCAGGCGGTAGAAGCGAAAGAGAAAGTAAAAATAGAAGCAGAAAACCAGACACTTGCGACTATAACCATTCAAAACTATTTCCGTCTATATAAAAAACTTGCCGGAATGACGGGAACTGCCGAAACGGAAGCGGCTGAACTTAAAGAAATCTATGGACTTGATGTTGTTGTTATTCCGACTAATAAGCCTGTTATAAGAAAAGATCATCCGGATGTTATTTACAAGACAATGAAAGCCAAGTATGATGCTGTTGTTAAGGAAATTGAGAAGAACTATAAAGTGGGAAGACCTGTTCTTGTTGGGACCAACTCTATTGAGGCTTCTGAGTATCTTTCAATGCTATTAAAGAAAAAGGGTATTCCTCACAACGTTCTTAATGCCAAGTATCATGAAAGAGAAGCCGAAATCGTTGCTCAAGCGGGGCGGCTCGGAGCTGTTACGATAGCTACAAACATGGCTGGTCGTGGAACGGATATTCTGCTTGGTGGTAATCCGGAATACATGGCAAAACAGGAGCTTAAAAAGCGTGGAATAACGCCAGAGAAAGTCGGTGAAGAGAAATATGAAGAGCTGCTAAAAGAAGAGACGGAAAAATTCAGAAAAATAACGGAAGAAGAAAAGAAAAAGGTAATAGAACTTGGCGGACTTTATATTATTGGAACGGAGAGAAACGAAGCTCGCCGTATAGATAACCAGTTAAGAGGTCGTGCAGGAAGACAGGGAGACCCGGGAGAATCAAGATTTTTCCTTTCTCTTGAAGATGATCTTTTAAGGTTGTTTGGTTCTGACAGAATTAAGAAATTAATGGAAATGATGAATGTTCCCGATGATGAGCCTATAACTCACAAGATGGTTTCAAAGGCTCTTGAAAATGCCCAGAAACGTGTTGAAGATCAGAACTTCCAGATAAGAAAGAGGCTTTTAGAGTATGACGAAGTTTACAACGTTCAGAGGAAGGTAATCTATGAGCAGAGAAACAAGCTCCTTGACGGAGAAGATTTCAAAGAGGATATTCTCTATATGATTGAAGAAGTTGTCTGGAAGCTTATAGATCTTTATGCTCCTGAAAATATTGTTCCTGACGAGTGGGATTTTGAAGGTTTGAAAAAGGCGCTGGAATTACGTTTCGGCCTTGAATTTGTTATTCCGTCATCATTTAAAGAGCTTATGGAAATGAAGGTTGAGGGGGCGGTTGACGAGAGAGATAAGCTGTTCCATCTGATCTATGACAGGCTCGTTAAAGAGTATGAGGAAAAAGAGAAACTTATAGGTAGCCAGCAACTCAGAGAAATAGAAAGGCTAATAATGCTTCAAACGCTTGATCATTACTGGAGACAACACCTGAGGGCTCTTGATCACATCAAGGAGAGTATCGGATGGAGAGGATATGCTCAGAAAGATCCGATTGTTGAATTCAAGAAAGAGGCGTTTATCCTGTTTGAGGAGCTTATTTCTAACATAGAGGATGCTACGGTTGACGGTATATTTAACTACTTCAAATATGTGGAAAGCCAAATGGAGCAAAATGAAAATAAGGCCTGAAGCTGAAAAGGTTTTAGGCCTTTACAAAACTGTTAATTTATGTTATGGTTAATGTGGGTTAAGGGAGGGAAAATGATGAGGAAATTAATGCTAACGGTGGCTTTACTCGTTCTGCCAGTAGCTGCAAGGGCAGATTTATATATAGTGAAAAGAGGCGATTCCCTCTATAAAATAGCCCGCAAATATCACACAAGTGTTGAGACGATAAGACGTCTAAACGGTATAAGGGGAAAACTTTTAAGACCCGGCCAGCGATTAATTGTTCCCGGAAGAAGTCGATTTGCGAAGCCAAGGAAAAGTGTTGCTACTATTAACTTGCTTGAGAATGAAGCGAAAGAGCTTTCTACGGAAGTTTCAGAGAAAGATCAGGCTATAAAAACGCTTTCCGAACTTAATTCCCAAGATATCTATTCCATAACTGATACAATAGAAACGGAATCAGAACTTCTGTCAGATGCAATATCAACGCCTCTTAATGTTTCTTATGATAACTGGAGTCTTTCTATTTTAAATCTTCCTCAGTATAAAAGTTCTTTGCTAAAGATACTGGCGAGCATATTTAAACGTTACAAGAATACACCTTACGTATTTGGATACAACAATCCAGCTATGGGGCTTGATTGTTCTTCTTTTACCATGAGAGTTTACAGAAAATTGGGAATTCATCTTCCGCGGACTGCGCGAGGGCAGTTTAACGTAGGAGTGCCTGTTGATAGGGAGCATTTGAAAGTTGGTGATCTGGTATTTTTCAGAACTTATGCAAGATTTCCTTCCCACGTTGGTATTTATATAGGTGACGGAAAGTTTGTCCATTTTTCATCCTCAAACCATGGTCTTGCTATTTCTTCTCTTAATAGCAGATATTTCAGGAGAAGATTTATCGGAGCCAAGAGAGTGTTAAGTGAGAAAAAAGTGAGAGAGGTGGTGGCAAAGTTAAAAGGAAGTTTACGATAAACTGCAGGATAAAAACAATAAAAACACTGCAAAAAAGGAGGTAAGCGATGAACACAAGACAGCTCTTAAAAGTGGCAGTTTTGACTACCGTTGCAGCAGTATCTTTCTCAATGCCGGTAAAGGCACAGGTTAATGTAACACCGGAAGATTATAGGGTAGCTCTTTCTCTTCAGAAGGTTATTGAATCTGTGGCAGAGAAAGTAAGACCTGCAGTTGTCGATATTACATCTGTATCAACTGTTAAGTTCCAGCATCCTGCTATTCCGCCTGAGTTCAGGGATTTTTTCAGACAGTTCGGCTTTCCTATGCCTCAGTTTCCCGATATGCCGAAAGAGTTTGAAAGGAAATCTCTAGGTTCAGGGTTCATAGTGAAGGTTAAGAATGGCTGGGCTTACATTTTAACCAACAATCATGTTATAGATAAGGCCAAAAAAATCCGTGTAAAACTTTACAACGGAGATGTTTATACCGCAAAGGTTGTCGGTGCTGATCCAAAAACGGATGTTGCCCTTATAAAGATTAAAGTCGGCAACAAAAAGGTTCCTGTCGCAAAGCTCGGAGATTCTGACAAAATAAAAATAGGAGAACTTGTTATTGCTATAGGTAACCCTTATAGATTAGATGGTTCTGTGACTCATGGAATTATTTCCGCAAAAGGAAGACATGGCCTTGGATTGAATCCGATAGAGAACTTCATACAGACAGACGCTGCAATTAATCCCGGTAACAGCGGAGGACCTCTCTGCGATATTTACGGTAACGTTATAGGTATTAACACTGCTATAGTTAGAAATGCTCAGGGCCTTGGTTTTGCAGTGCCTATAAACATAGCGAAGAAAGTTATGCATGATCTTCTTAAATATGGTAAAGTTATAAGGGGATGGCTGGGGGTTTATATTGAAGATGTTTCTCCTGATGTTGCAGCTAAGTTCGGTATAAAATCAGGAGTTATTGTTACCAAAGTTATAAAGGGGAGCCCTGCTTCAAAAGCCGGGCTGAAGAGCGGTGATATAATCGTTACTTATAATGGTGAGCAGGTAAAGGGAGTTTCTGATCTTCAGCTTAAGGTTGTTAATACAAGGCCCGGTGATAGGGTTAGACTTGGCATAATCAGAAACGGAGAGAGAGAAACTATCACAGTTAAAATAGGACAGATGCCTCAGCATGAGATGATTGCTGATGCACTATCAACGCTTGGCCTTTCCGTTCAAAAGCTGACTCCTGAGCTGAAACAAAAGCTCGGTATTCCTGAGAATATTTCAGGGCTTGTAGTAACAGATATTAAGCCCGGTTCACCGGCCGATGATGCGGGATTGCAGGAAGGAGATGTTATCGTCAGTGCCGGAACAAAACCTCAAAATCTTAAGCCTGTGAAAAGCGTTGAGGCTTTTGCAAAGCTTGTTGAAAAAGCCAAAGATAGCGGTGTTTTGTTGAAAGTTTACAGAAACGGGTTCTCTTTCTTTGTTGTTTTGAAAGCTGAAGAATAATTTACGGGGCTTACGCCCCGTTATTTAACAAATAATTTTTAATATGTTAAAATGCTTTAGGCGGAGGACTTGGAAATTTGAGGTTATTCATATAAAATTCCCCTTTGACTTTAAAAGTTTTCCGAAGGAGTGCAATTATGGGAGAAAAAGAGTTTATTTTTGGAGATGATGAGTTTTTACTTGAAAATATAGATGATGAGAATAACCCTTTTGGTGATGCTTCTGTTTTGAATGCAGAAATAGACCCTTCTCTTATAGAATCTTTTGTTCCTGATAAAGATTCCCTTGATGCTTTCCTTAAAGCTATTTCAAAAATACCTCTTCTGTCAAGGGAAGAAGAACTTGAATACGCAAAAAGAGCAAAAGAAGGTGATCAGGAGGCTCTTAAAAAGCTTGTAGAATCAAACCTGAGATTTGTTGTAAGTGTTGCCAAAAAGTATCTCGGCTGTGGATTGCCACTTCACGATTTAATTGCTGAAGGAATTTTAGGGCTTATAGAAGCTGCCCGCCGTTTTGATCCAGATAAAGGGGTGAAATTCATTTCTTATGCCGTCTGGTGGATAAGACAGTCAATTATGCAGGCGCTTGCCCAGCAGACTGGAGCGGTTAAGATACCTGTGAAACAGGCCGTTTTGGTTAACAAGATTACGCGTTCTTACGGTGAACTTCTCAAGAAGTTAGGGAGAGAGCCGACAACAGAGGAGCTTGCCAATTATCTTGGAATGGAAGCTAAGGATATAGAGAGACTTCTTACCGTTTGTCAGGTTCCGCTTTCTCTGGATACGCCTGTTGGAGACGAAGAGGACACTACTTTTAAAGATTTCTTGAAAGGGGAAGGCACTGCTGAGGTAGAAGAAAAGGTTGTTCAGGAAGAGCTGAGACACAGCATTAAAGAAATGCTTGAACAGCTTACCCCTCAGGAAAAAAGAATTATCATTATGCGTTTTGGACTTGACGGAAACGATCCTAAAACTTTGAGAGAGATTGGAGAAAAGCTTGGCATTTCAAGAGAAAGGGTAAGACAGCTTGAGACAAGGGCAAAGAAAAAGATGAAAGAGTATGCTCTTAAAAAGAAATTGAATGTCTTTCTTAATTGATAAATCGGGGCTGTTATTTCAGTCCCGTTTCTTTCTTGAGTTCTTCTACTTCTTCAGCAGTAAGGAATCTGTATTCTCCTTCCGGTAGGTCTCCTAATTTTAGCGGTCCGAAAGCAATTCTCTGAAGTTTTAATACGGAGTGTCCCACGCTTTCAAACATCCTTTTTACCTGATGATATTTACCTTCCTTGATTTCTATTTCAACTTCTGAAGTTTTTCCTTCCTTTAAAATTTTTACACGTGCCGGTTTTGTTGTGAAATCACCAAGATTTATACCTCTTTCAAGTCTTTCTCTTTCTTCTTCTGAAAGTTTCCCTTTTACTATTGCAATGTATGTCTTTGGAACTTTCCATTTTGGGTGGGTAAGTCTGTGAGCAAGCTCTCCGTCGTTTGTTATGAGAAGCAAACCTGTTGTATCTTTGTCTAATCTTCCAACTGGAAAAAGGTTTTCAAATCTCGGGATATTACATACAAGTTCCATTACGGTTAGTTCTTTATCTTTTGTTGAAGTTATGTATCCTTCCGGTTTGTTGAGCATTATGTAAAAATCGTTTGTGTGAAAAACATCTTTGCCGTCAACGGTTACGTTGTCTGTTTCAGGATCTAACTTAAATGAAGGATTTTTTACGGGGACACCGTTTACTTCGACGATGCCCCTTTTTATTATCTGCTTTACCTCTTTTCTTGTTCCGTATCCGCTTTCAGCAAGAAAGCGGTCCAGCCTTATTTTAGAAACCATAACCAAGCCTTCTCAGATAGTCTGCTCTGTCTCTCCAGTCTTCTTTTACTTTTACCCACAGTCGAAGGTATACCTTTTTGCCTAATATCTGTTCAAGTTCCTGTCTCGCAAGAGTTCCTATCTTTTTGAGCTTCTGGCCGTTTTTCCCTATTATTATTGCCTTTTGAGATGGTCTTTCTACGATGATGTCAGCATCAATTACCAGCATATCTGGATTTTTATCTCCAGGTTCTATACTTAAAACGTTTACAGTAACTGCATGGGGGATTTCCTGAGATGTAAGAAGCATTATCTTTTCTCTGATTATTTCGGCAACATACTGTTCAAGGGGTATATCAGTTACCATGTTTTCTTCATAATACTTTGGTCCTTCCGGCAGGTTCTCTACAATGAGGTCAAGAAGCCTGTCAAGGTTTGTTCCTCTTGCAGCCGATATCGGTATTATTTCGTCAACAAACGGATATTTTTCGTTTATTTCTTCAATGAGTGGTAGGAGTTCTTCTTTAGGAACGCCGTCTATTTTGTTAATAACCACGAAAACCTTTGTTTCTTTTCTTTTCGTTTCTCCGATCCTATCGAGAATTTTTTTGTCGGCTTCTGTTAATCCCGTTCTTGCATCTATGAGAAAAAGGATAATATCGGCGTCCGGTATAACGCTAAAAGCTACCTCGTTCATATACCTGTTAAGTTCGAACTTTTCTTTGTGAATTCCGGGTGTGTCAAGGAAAACAATTTGTGCGTTATCCAGATGCTTTATGCCTATAATTCTGTGTCTTGTTGTTTGTGGTTTATCCGTGACTATTGCAACTTTCGTTCCAAGGAAGCTGTTCAAAAGTGTTGATTTTCCTACGTTAGGTCTTCCGAGAATTGCAACGTAACCTGACTTAAATGGTGTTTCACTCAAAGTTTCCTCCGTTTATTCGTTTAAGATTTTGTCTACGTCTAATTTAATCTGTTTTTTAAGCTCTTCAATAGAGTTAAATCTTCTCTCTTCTCTGACGAATCTTTTAAAGTCCACTTTTACAAGTGCTTGTTTTTTTATTTCCAGTTTCTTTCCTATTACATGAACTTCCAGAATTGGTTTTTCTCCATTAAAGGTGGGTCTTGTTCCAAAGTTTGCTATGCCTTTAAATGTTTTTTTGTTATATGTCAATTCAACTTCATATACTCCAAAAGGCAGCAGAAGTTTTTTCTCAGTTTTAACATTTACAGTTGGGAATCCAATGGTTTTTCCTATTCCCTGTCCTTTAACAGTGACACCCATGGTGAAAAATTTAAAGCCAAGGAGATGATTCGCTTTTTCTATACTTCCCTGCTTTAAAAGCTCTTTTATCCATGATGTGCTGATTTTTCTGCCGTTTTCCTCTACTGGTGGAACAGGAATGACTTTTATACCATACTTTTTCCCCAGTATTTTTGCTGTTTCTACGTTACCGCTTCTTCCCTTTCCGAACCGCCAATCAATACCTACAACTAAATATGTGCAATTACAGGTTTTCAAAAATGCAAAAAATTCTTCGGGGGTAAGATTTTTTATTTCGTCAAATTTTATATTGTTCAATTTCACATTGAACTTTTCTGCAAGGTATTCCCTTTCTTTTTCTGTAAATAGCAGATTATCACTGTTGGGAGGAGGCCATATTGAAAATATTTCTACAATCTTGGCTAGTTTTCTTGCGTCTTCTATCAGTTTTTGATGTCCTCTGTGAAAGCTTTCAAACTTCCCTACTATGCATGATTTCATTGGCTATCCTTTCTCCAGAACTTGTGCCTATTCTATCAGCGCCAGCTTCTATAAATTTTACGGCATCATCAAGGTTCCTTATGCCGCCTGACGCTTTTACTTTTGCTTTCTTTCTTGCTATCGTTTTTAAAAGTTTTACGTCTTCAACGGTAGCACCATACTTTCCGTAGCCCGTTGATGTTTTCAGAAAGTCCCAGCCTGTATCAACGGCAATCTGACCTACGGTAATTTTTTCTTCTTCTGTTAGATAGCAACATTCCATTATTAGCTTTATAATCTGTTCTTCACTGATTTCTCTAACTCTTATTAGTTCTTTCTCCAGTTTTTGCCATTTTTTCTCTTTTACGAGAGATATGTTTAGGACAATATCAAGTTCGCTAGCTCCGTCGCTTATGGCTTTTTCGGTTTCAACGATTATGGAGCGAAAAGAAACTCCGTGAAGAGGAAAGCCGATGACCGTTGCTATTTTTTCCGACGGCAAAAGTGTTGATGCGAGTTTCACATGTTTAGGTAGTATGCAGAGTGTTGCGAAATTGAATCTCCTTGTAAGTTCGGCACCTTTTACTACATCGTCTTCTGTTGTGGTTGCTTTAAGGATTGAATGGTCTATCTTTGAAAGTATCTCTTTCATCACGGTGTCTCCTTGAAATTTAGAAATATTATAACCTTATTGAGGGAGGAAATAATGAGATTAAACAGATTTTTATCATACGCAGGTTTCGGTGCAAGGAGAAAAGTTGAAGAACTTATTAAACAGCAAAGAGTAACTGTTAACGGGGAAGTTGTTGATTCTCCGGCAGTTGATGTTGATCCAAAAAAAGATGTTGTTCAGGTTGACGGTGAGAGAGTCAGGCTTCCTAAAAAGTTTGTTTACCTTCTGTTTAATAAGCCACAGAGTGTTTTAACTACAATGGAGAAGGTAGAGGGAGACAGAAGAACAACGGTAAGGGATTTTTTCAGAAAGTATCCTGTCAGAATTTTCCCCGTTGGAAGGCTTGATTACAATACGGAGGGGCTTCTACTTATGACAAATGATGGAGAGCTTGCAGACAGGCTAATGCATCCAAGATACCATGTTCCTAAAACGTATATTGCTAAAGTAAAAGGTAGGGTGACTCCAGCAGAGATAGAACGGATGAAAAAGGGAGCAAAATTGGAGGATGGATTTGTTAAACCGTTGTCGATTAAATATCTTAAACCAAGCAGGACAGGAAAAAACACTTACCTGGAGATAACAATAGATGTCGGTAGAAATAGAATAGTTAGAAGATTTTTTCAAAGATTTAAACATCCTGTTCTTAAATTAAAAAGAATTAGCATAGGATCTTTGAAGCTTGGGAATTTACCGAGAGGTTATTACAGGGAGCTGACAAGGGAGGAAGTTGAGAAACTGAAAGAAGCAGTAGGTTTGAAAGAGGGGGACTAATCCCCCTCGATAAACTTTTATTCCGGTTTTTCAGGAAGCACTTTGACAGGTTTGATGTATTCATCGGTATATTTTTTCGTGTCGTAGACTTTGAGCTGATCGAACAGAAATCTAAACTTTGCTTCTAGTGCGTCTAATATGTTTTCTTTTATGTCTGACGGTAGATCCCAGAACCGCTTTTTGAACGGTCCAAATCCCTTTTTTCTAAGCTTGTAAATAAACTGTTCTTCTGTCCAGTCCTCTTTCCACTCGTTGGAGAAGTTTTCTTTCAGGTATACATAAATTTCTTTTTTCATTTCTTCAGGAAGGTGATCGTAAATTATGTTCTGAAATCCCGTTGCAAGATGTATTTCAGAAGCTTTCACCTCAGGAAACTTATGGAATAGTTCGTCCGGAAGTGTAGATGCACCGTGCTGAACGGCACCTGACATACTGTATTTTTTCCTTGCCACTTTACCAATGGATTCAAGAACTGAAAAATCAAGTTTAACTTTTGCTACGCTTCCATCAGGGAGAGGAATACCACCGTGTTCTGTTCCTGTTTGGACGCTGATTTTACTTATGTAAGAGAGATTGTCTCCATATTCTTTTAAGGTTTTCAGGTATCCTTCCATGAAAGCTTCAAATTCTTCCGGTGTAGAGTTTTTACCACCGATATGTCCTATTTCACCACCGACTGAGACTGTTATTCTTTCTGGTTCGATTTCCCTTATGAATGCTGTCATTTTTGCGGTGTTAAGGTAGTTGTGATACTGTTGCTCTGTAAGTGTTGGTTTTGAGTAGTCAACAAGTGTTGAAGGATCAATGTCAATGTTGTAAAAGCCAGCTTCTATAGCTTCTCTTGTTAAATCCTGAATTGCTTTAAGCTCTTTTTCAGGATCCTCAAAGTAATTTTTTGCCTTAAACTGGAAGTGGTCTCCCTGTATAAAAACAGGACCTTTGTAACCTTCTTTTACTGCAGCAGCAAGAGCACATGAGGCATACTCTTCAGGCCTTTGATACGTGTAACCTATTTCGGATTTTGCAATCTCAAGGATGAAGGCTGTCATATCTTTCTCAACAGCGATTTTGAAAATTCTTCTCATAACGTCGTAAGACATACCTCTTATGTTCATTGCAGGAACAGTGAACCATCTGTCCAATTTTTCTTTTCCCATCCCGTCTATGTAAAGATCATGGATGGATGCAGGGATTGCTCCAAAATCAAGGGCAATTGCTCTGATTAGCCATCGGCTAAATCGCTTTGCTTCCTCATCTCCGAAAACGGCTGTGTAAATTAGATCGTCAATAATGCCTTTCCTTAGAGCCTCTTCGTTGAGTATTTTTACTTCTTTGTCGTTGACTTCAACGATACCTTTAAGAGATTTTTTAATCTCCTCCACATTTAAAGCTTTCATAACTTACCTCCCGGCTTTTAAATTATTGAAACTGCATAGTTTATTTTAATATAGATTGCTATAATTTTCTTCTGTTTATCAATCTATTTCCAGGGAGTTGGCTTATGTATGAAGTTAAATTTAAAGGAAGTTTAAAAGGCACCTTGAGAGTTCCATCAGATAAATCTATCTCTCACAGGTCTATTATGCTTGGTTCTATTAATGATGGAGAGGTGGTTGTTAAAAATTTTCTCCGTTCGGAAGATTGCCTGAATACTCTTAAGGCTTTTAAGGCATTGGGCGTTAACATAGAAGACAACGAGACTCTTATAAAGATACACGGTAAAGGTAAGTTTTTGAAAGAACCTTTTGATGTTCTTGATGTAGGGAATTCAGGAACTTCAATAAGATTAATATCAGGAATTCTCGCCGGTCAGCCATTCTATTCTGTTCTTACCGGTGATAGATATCTGAGAAAAAGGCCTATGGACAGGATAGCTATTCCGTTAAGAATGATGGGAGCTACCATTTTAGGTAGAGAGAACGGGAAATATCCTCCTCTTACTATTATTGGTAAGAATCCACTGAACGGTATTGATTACAAAAGTCCTAAAGCAAGTGCACAAGTTAAATCTTGTATCCTGCTCGCGGGACTTTTTACAGATGAAGAAGTAAAAGTAACTGAACCTGCCAGGAGCCGCGATCATACGGAAAGGATGCTTAAAGCGTTTGGAGTAGATGTTGAAGTTGACGGATTGACAGTTTCATTGGGGAAAAACAGGGTATTAAAAGCTGATATGGAGATAGATGTTCCTGCGGATATTTCATCTGCGGCATTTTTTATGGTTGCTGCTGCAATTGTTCCGGGATCTGAGATTATTTTGGAAGATGTAATTCTTAATCCGACAAGAACGGGTATTCTTGATGTTATGGAGAAAATGGGTGTGAATTTTGAAATTATTAATAAGAGAGTGGTCTCTGGTGAAGAAGTAGGGAATATAAAGGTATCTTATTCTTCTGAATTAAAAGCCATTTCAATTTCAGGAGATATAATTCCGCGTTTAATAGATGAAATACCAATAATTTCTATTTTGGCTACGCAAGCGGAAGGAAAAACAGTAATTAGAAATGCAGCAGAACTCAGAGTAAAAGAAAGCGATAGGATAAAATCAATTGTTTCCAACCTTAAGAATTTAGGAATTAACGTGGAAGAATTTGAGGATGGATTTATGATACAAGGAAAATCTAAAATTGCCGGCGGAGAAGTTAGTGGTTTTGGGGATCATAGAATAGCTATGTCATTTTTAATCGCTTCTTTAATTTCTGAAGATACAATTTATATTGATGATATAGATTGTATAGCTACATCTTATCCGAATTTTTTGAGTGATTTAAAATTTCTATTAAAGTGATGCTCTTGACATGTGAAGAAAAAATTTCGTAACATTACAGATGAGAAATGCTGAAAAGAATAGATTTACAGATTTGTTTTAATGATAGAATTAGGGGATGAGGAATGATAAATCTTGACAGTATAATTGGGGTTTTTACCGGAAGAAAAGTTCTTTTTACAGGTGTTGATATAGGAACGTCGAGTATAAAAGTTTGTAAATTAAGGGAAAGAAAAGGACTTTATAGCGTTGTTAATTACGGAAAAACCGAATATGAAGAGTCATATATAGTCGGTACCGAAATTATTGATTTTGTTTCTCTTTCTGCTAAAATGAAAGAAAGTGTGCAGACTGTTGCTTCTGATACAAAAAATATAGCTGTTCAGGTTCCCCTGTCTTTGTGCTTTTACACTGTTATAAGTGCTTCTCCAACAGAAAATCCCGATAAGATTGCCTCAGAGCATATCAGGGGGATTATTTCTGAAGATGATCTAGATAAAGTAGTTGTCAAATATCAGACGTTGCCCGTTTCCATCTCTGATGATCATATTGATATAGCTATTGCTGCAGTTAAGAGGGATATACTTGAAGAGTATATTGCTCTTGCAGAGAATGCAGGTCTGAAGATTCAAGTTATAGATATAGAACCTTGTGCTATTAACAATCAATTCTATCTTAACTATCCAGATAAAGTGATTGATTGTGTCTGTCTTGTAGATATAGGGGCGACATTTACAAAAATAATTATAAGTTACGGGGGATATCCGTATCTTACCAGAAATGTTGAGATGGGAAGTAACACTATAACTGAGCAACTTCAGAAAGAATACCTGATAAGTTATGGGGAAGCTGAAAGGTTGAAATTTGGTTATGATCTGGAGTCTATTTCTTACGAAAAGGCTCTGAATGAGGTTATATCAAAAATAATAAGAAAAATATCAACAGAGATAATCTGGGCTATAGATAACTTTAATGATCGTTTCGGAAGGAATGTGGAAGAAATCTATCTCTTCGGTGGCGGTGCAAAACAGAAAAATCTTGTTTCTCTTTTAAAAAGTTTTACCAATAAAAAAATTGAGCTCGGGGAGCCCCTTTACTTTAGTGGGATTGAGGGGGCTCAAGAATATGCCGTTTCTTGCGGACTAAGTCTAAGGTTTAAGGGTGACGAACATGTTAAGGTTTAATTTCTTAGAAAAAAAAGAAACATTTGTAGAGAAGCTTCTGAAACCCGATGTAATTTTGGCGGTTTTACTTGCTCTTGCACTTGCAGGAGGATTAAGCTGGTATACGGGACAACTTAAAATGCAGGAAGCTACTTTAAAGCAGGAAAATGCCAGGCTGGATAAAGAACTGGCAAGGTTGAAGAAAATTCAGCGGGAAGAAAAAAGGCTTATTAAAACAAGGGAAACACTTCAAAAGAAACTTCAAGTAATAAGTGAATTGGACAGAAAAAGAGATGTTCCTCAGTATATCTACTTTTTCGCCGATAGAAAAAATGTTCCTTACGGGGTATGGCTTACTGGATTGAGACAGTCAGGAGATAATATCTTTATTGAAGGTGGCGCTTACAATCTTAAATTGGTTTCTACTTTCCTCAAAAACATTGAGCAGGGCCTTGGATCTGTGAAGTTCCGCCAGACGAGTTATGAAGAGTATAAATCTAAGGATACCGGGAAGACCTATCATTATTACAAATTCCAGTTTAACGTGGAGATGAAGTGATGGCATTTGAAGGATTACTTGATGATTTAAAAGATAGGTGGGCTGAGATTCCTAAATGGCAGAAATGGATAGCTTATGTAGTAGTTTTGATAATTGCTGCTTATGTGTATAAGATGAATGTTATTGATCCTATTAATCTCAAAATAGAGCAATTAAAGAGACAAATATCTCAAAAGAGGGTTAAAGTAACCAGACTTCTTGCTGTTGAAAAAAGAAGGAATGAGCTTAAAAAAGAGATAGATGAATTGGAAGCAAAAATAGCTGCTCTTGAAATCAAACTGCCTACAGGTAACGAGGAAGTCAGTGACATAATTAAGTCAATAGCAAAAAATACCGGGAATACAGAGATAGGTTTAATTAAAAGAGGTAAGGAGCAGAACAAAGAATACTATAATCAGATTGATTACACAGTTGTTATGAAAACAAGATTTCCGAACTTTATTGCCTGGTGTGAAAGTCTCGTTAAAGCTAATCGTATAATGACCTTTGGCGATATGTCAATGGTAGGGTTGACTCCTGAAAAGAAGAAGATGACGATAGAAAAACTATTTAAAGGAAAAGAACAAAAAAAAGAGAAAGAATATTATTCTTATAAATATACTGTACAGGTTAATCTTAATTTAAATGCTTATACGCTTAAGAGGTAACAGATGAAAAAAGTTTTGAAAGCTTTCGTGCTAACGTTGGTTTTCTCAGGTGTTGCATATGCTTATATAGATCCGTTCTTGAATCCTATCTATGTTCGTGAAATTATGGAGTGGCAGAAAAAGCAGAGAGAGCTTGAGGCGGAAAAGACCGTTATTACAGTAATTAAAAAGCCTAAAATTTTTAAATTGACAAAACCCCCTATAGGTAAACTCGTTTTAGAGGGGGTTATTGGTAGCGGTAATAGTTTAAAAGCAGTAGCTGCAGATCCTGTGACCGGAAAGGTTTATTTAATAGCTCCAGGAGACGTTGTTGATGTAAATGCAAAAGTATTAAAAGTTTTACCTAACAAACTGGTATTAAAAGTTTATGAAAAGAAAGGCAAAAAATTGATTTCATCTGTGGTTATTATCAACTTCAATTCGGAGGAAGGGAAATGAGAAAATTATTAAATATATTAACGGCAGTACCTCTATTGACCGGAACGGTTTATGCCGGGGCAATTTCAAATGTTAATCTTGTAAATCTGGATAATCAACTCAGAATTACCCTATTGACAGATGAGCAGTGTAAGGTTTTAGAAGAAAAAGCAGGAGATATTTATAACCTTTATCTTAAAAATTGTAAAATCGACAGCAGAAAAGTTTTTGGGAAACAGGATGACTTAGTTAGGTTGATAGATATAATTCCAGAGAATGACGGAACGTTGGTAAAGATAGTTCCGGTTGGTAAGGTGAAAATATCTTATACATCTTATCCTAAAGCTACTACAATTGTCGTATCTCCTCAATCCCTTGTGGCTCCTGTAGTTAAAACGACAGATGAAGGTGTTAATATTACTGTTAACGGTGATGTTGATTTTTCAATATCAAAGTCTGACAAAAAGATAATTCTTTCCTCTGATGGAGCGGTGCTTAAAACGATGGAGAAAAAGGTTTCTTCTCCTTACATTGATAAAGTATCAACATATTCTACGGGGACCAAATCTTATATCATTATTTCTCTGAAAACGGATATCCCCGCTCAGGTTATGAAAGTAGGAGATACTTATGAAATAAAATTCTTAAGACCTGTTGAGACTGCAAACACAAATATTGCTAATAAAAAAATAAAGCTGGATTTCACAAATGCAAATGTTAGGACAGTTGTTAGAGCCATTGCAGATACGGTAGGTATCAATGTCGTTTTCGATCCTGAGGTAAAAGGAACAGTTTCCGTTAGATTTTTGACGCCGGTTGATTGGCAGGAAGCACTTAAAGCCGTTCTTGAACCTTTAGGATTTACTTATGTGAAGCAGGATGATTATTTAAGGATAGCTTCTAAAAAACGTTTGATGGAAGAGACAGCATATGAGCCTGTTCATACTTATATAGTTCCACTTAATTATGCTTATGCTTCAGAGGTTGCAAAGGTAATAAAAGCTTATTTGGGTGCAGAAACAGGCAAAGGTAAGAAAGCTGCAACTAAGGAGCTGGTTGAGGTTGATGACAGGACAAACAGCCTGATTTTAAAAGTAACGAAAGAACATTATAATAAAATAATGGAAATAATTAAAAATACTGATAAGATAACCAAGCAGGTTTCTATTGAAGCGAAAATAGTACTTGTCAGTTCTAATTTTGAAAGAGATTTGGGTATTAAATGGGGTTTGAATTTTTATTATACCAATCATTTGACTTATCCAGCTCATGAAGAGGCTCTTAAAAACACTTTTTCTTCAAGTGCAAACATTGCTCCTATTGATGTTGAAGGTAGTCCATATTCTATAGCCCTGGGCGTTCTTAATCATCAGGAGACTTTAAGGGCTGAATTGGCATTGCAGGCTTCTCAGCTAAACGGTGATGGTAAATTGGTATCTCAGCCTAAAGTTATAACTTTGGATAATAAAGAGGCTACCATAGAGCAGGGTATGGAGATTCCTTATAAAGTAATAGACGAGAATGGGAACATTTCTACAGAGTTTAAGAAAGCTTCTCTTATTCTTAAAGTTAAACCGCATGTAACAAATGATAATAAGATAGTTCTTGATCTTGAAATTAGAAAAGATAAGCCTAACTATGATTATATCTCTTACACCGGAAACACTGAGCCTGCGATAGATACAAGAAGTGTGAAAACACAAATTATGGTTAATAACGGAGATACGCTTGTTATAGGTGGTATATATGAACAGGAGAAGTCTAAAAGTACGGCAGGTGTGCCTCTCCTTTCAAGGATTCCTCTCTTAGGTTGGTTATTCAAGAGTGAGGTTATTAAAAATAGCAATTCTCAGTTGTTAATATTTATCACGCCAAAGGTTATTAACTCTGCCAGTGAAACTCTGCCTAAAGTAGAAGAATAACGTATGGACGGATTTTTGTTGATAGATAAGCCTTCGGACGTTACCTCTTTTGAGGTTGTGAGGAGCGTCAGGAGGCTTTTCCCTTTTAAAACGAAGGTTGGTCATACTGGAACTCTTGATCCTTTAGCTACAGGTCTTCTTATTTTATCTATTGGTAAAGCAACGAGATTTGGTGAATATTTGTTAAAGCAGGATAAATGTTATCTTGTGACCGGTCGTTTTGGCCTTTCTAGTGATACTTATGATATCGATGGTCGTGTTGAAAATGTCAAAATGAATGAAGTTTCTGAAAAAAAGTTCCAGAGTGTTATTTCTTCTTTTAGCGGAGAAATAGAACAAATTCCTCCTCCTTTTTCTGCTGTGAGAATTAATGGAAAAAGAGCTTACGAGCTGGCAAGGAGAGGAGAAAAGGTTGAGTTAAGGCCCCGTATGGTAACGATTTATTCTATGGATATTCTCTCTTTCTCTTATCCAGATTTTTCTCTAAAAATTTGCTGCTCTTCAGGAACATATATCAGATCTTTAGTTCACGATATAGGTGTTGCTTGTGGCGGTGATGCGGTTGTTACTTCTTTAAAACGTGTTTCTATCGGGAGAATTTCTGTTGAAAATGCCGTATCGATTGACGTTTTAAGTTCTGATAATGTTGGTAATTATATTGTTTCTATTGCTGAAATTTTGCCATTTGATAGGTTGCTTCTTGATTTTAGTCATTGTAGCTGGTTTTTAAACGGCCGAAGATTTTCCGTTCCTGTTTCTGATGGTAGATATACTGTTGTTGATGAAACCGGGAGGTTTTTAGGTGTTGGATTTGTCAGTTCAGGTATTTTGAAACCTGAGAAGGTTATTTCTCAGTAGCTTTTTAAACTTTTCAGACGTTGTAAATATTGTCTTTTCATTTTTATAAATAACGAATCCCGTAGGTGTTCCTGGGGGTTTTTTTAGGTTTTTTGCCCTTGTAAAATCAACTTTAACTTTGCCAGATTCTTTTCCTTTACTATAAAATACGGCGGCAGATGCTGCTGTTTCGATATCTTCTTCATCAGGTATTTCGTTTTTTTCAAGTCTCAGTATTACATGAGAGCCTGGAATTTCCTTGGTATGAAACCATAAATCCCAAGGGTTTGCTACTTTTAAGGAAAGAATTTCATTTTCCATGCTGTTTTTTCCAATAAGAAGAGTTTTACCTGATGGAAGAACAATTTCTCTGAATGGCTTTGTTTTTTCTTTCTTTTTCTTGTACTTTTTCTCAGGGAAAATAGTCTCTTTTATTTCCACAAGTGTTTCTATATCTTTATTCTCGCTGATTTTATCTTTCAAAACTTTCAACCAGAGGAGTTCTCTTTTTAGCTTTTCTTTTTCATCTTTTTCGTGTTCTGCACGATTCCTTAATCTTTTTGCTTTTTTAAAGATTGTTTTTAAATTATCTTTAGGTGTTTTTGATGGGTCAACTTTAATTGCAACAGTTGCTCCTGTTTCAAAATCTGTTACTTCAACGATTTCTTTTCCGGCAGCTATAAGATGTAAGTTGTATTTGAGAAGTTCTCCTTGCTTTTGAAGTTTTTGTGCTTCTTCCAGTAATTTTTCTGGATTTTCTATCTGTTTAAGCCGGTTTTTTATGGAGTTTATCTTTTTTTTCACTGCCTTTAAGAGTTCTCTTTTTATTTTTTCTAAATTTTCTGTTTTCTGATTTTCTCTTGAAAAAAAGTCCCATGCATTTATAAAACTTAATTCTCCTTCAAAGCTTTTAAATTTTAGTTCTGCAAGGCTATCATATTTAAAAGTGGTAAGTATTTTTGGGTTTCCATTTTTAAAATACACAAAAGATTTTTGGGAGTTTTTATGTTTTTTTATAAACTTTTCGTACGCTTCTTTGAGAGTCATCCCTTGCTTCATGTAAAAAGCTATCTCTTTGCAATTTAAAGGTGAGATTCCTGCTACATATTTATAGAGACTTTTTTCAACTCCTTCAGGAGTTATTTTTCCGAATTTTACTTCTTTAAAAGGTTTTTTATCTAAGGGAGGGAGTTGGTAGATTTTTCCTGTTTTGATTTCTCTTGCGGATGTTTGTGCTTCCCTGGCTCTAAATAATATTTTTCCGTTCTCATCTACAAAAAACACATTGCTGGTTTTCCCTGTTAGTTCTACTATTAAGTGATAGTTTTCTATTTTGCCGGATACGGTTATTTTTACAAGATTAAACATAAGGATTCTATCTAAATTAAGATTTTTAACCTCTTTTATGAAGAGGTTTCGATAGCGTTTGAGCAGGGTTTTATTTTCTATCTTTCCTCTGTCTATTAATAGGCCGTTAGGATTGGATAGTATAAAACTTAAAATTGTTCCTTCTATTGATATTTGAAACTTGTTGTTAGTGAAATCGTATCCTGTAATTTTTTTCTTCCTGAAGTTAGCATTCAGGTTTTCGGCTACTTTTTCAATGTAGAGGGAGTCCATTTTTTCTCCTGTTTTACTTTGAGAAATGCTTTAATCTCTTTTCTGTTTCCTCTAATGAATCTTTCTGCTGTAAGGAGTCCGGTTTTACTGAGTTTGACAAACGGATTTCTTAAGTTTTGGTTTGTTTTTACGGCTTCTTTTACTTCATTTTTTGTCAGGTTTGTTTCTTTCAGTGCTTTTTCAAATTCTTCAACTGCCAGTTCTTTGGCCTCATAAAGCTTCATCTGTATTCTGCTTTTAACGTTCACTTCACTGTCTCCTGAAGTTTCTACCGATACGAATATTGTTTCTGGATAGTCTGATATCACTTTCGTCTGAACACCGTCGCTCTGAGTTGACGGCATGCATCCAAAAGGTTTTAGAGAAAGAGTCATATGGGCTTTTTGGAATTTAACATTGTATATATGTTTTGCCACTTCGAGGTGTCCCTCGCCGCCTGTTACAAGTGGATCGTAGTATTCTTTAGCAAGATTCCACAACAACTTTTGAGATACAAAAGTTCCGGCTCTTTCCTTTACGATATGCCTGAAGGTTTCAAACAGGTGTCTGTAAAATTCCTGAAGTCCTGTAAGAAAAGCCAGTTTTTTGAGCAATTTTAATGAAAATCCTTTTGCTTTTGCTTCAATAAATATTTTTTCTCTTTCTGTGTAAAGCTGGTAATCTATCCATCCGGATATGGGTTCTACTTTTACCTCCGCTCCTTCTTCTTCAAGCCAACGATGAATATGATAATTACCGTCGCTTTCTGTTGTTTGAACCCAGAATTCCCCTATCACGTTTACTATCGGTTTTGGAATCGAGTAGTCTATTTCTATTGTTGAAAATAATTTTTTAACTTCTCTGAGGCCTGTAATTATGTCTTTTGCTTTTCCACTATTTCTGATAATTCTGAACATAAGCTCTGTTGCTTCACTAAGTTTTCTGTCAGTTTCTCCTTTGTTTATTTCGTAAGGCCTGATTTTGTATCCCAGATCTCTCAAAATGTCGGCTATTATTACTGCTTTCATCAGGGAATAGATAAAGTTCCAGGTCAAAGTTATTTCACCTTCTGCTGAGAAGGTTGTCTGGTTTAAAAGAGAAACTTTAAGATTTTCAAAACCGGCAAGTTTTAGAGCGTTTTTGTATTCCATTTCATACATTCCGAACCTACAAGGACCGCAAGCACCAATAGTGACGAATATGTATTTGTCTTCGACTTTTATACCGTTTTCTGCTTCTTTTTTGAGAAAATTTATAAGATTCCCAACGGTGAAATAAACCGGATTACACATACCTTTGTTGCAAAGTTCCCTTCCTGTTTTAAGAGCTTCAATGTCCGGCTGGGGCAGATGTTGAGCATCATATCCGAGATGCTCAACGGCAGCTTCTATAAGTCTATCATGAATAGGAGTTAAACTACCAAATAGGATTGTTCTCATTCTTTTTTCTCCGTTTCTCCTAACAATTTTTCTATTGTTCCTATCGGTATTACTCCTTCGCGGATAATTTTAGGACTTTTGCCTGTTAGTGATATGAGAGTGGAAGGTAAGGGTATTGTTTTACCTTTTATGCAATATTTGATGTTTCCTTCGAAGTATCTTTCGCATTCACTACATCCTGATGCCGGTTTTTCTCCCTGAATATTTGCACTTGGAGCAAACAGGGGAGTAGTTGCCGTTATGAGGTCTCTTAATGGTTTGAATGCCGGAATGCGGACGGCTAGGTCATTTCTCTCAAACAAATTTTTAAAGGGACTTTCCATCTTTAGAGGGAGTATTACCGTTACTCTTCCTGGCCAGATTTTTTCGAGGAATGATTTATATCTTGAAGGTATGTATATGCCGTATTTTTTAAGTGTTTCAATGCAATCAAAAAGGACAATAAGAGGCTTAGTTCGGTCTCTTTTTTTTATTTTGTAGACAGTTTCTATGGATTTACGGTTTAAAGCATTGCCTATCAGTCCGTACTGTGTGTCTGTGGGGGAGCATAAAAGCTCCCCTGAGAGGATAAGTTTCTTTATGGTGCAAAAGTCATTTTCAAATGTCAGAATCTTCACTTTTCATCTCTATAAGGTGCTTGTTGTAGAGGAATATGAGCTCTCCTTTGTTGCACCTTAGTTCTTCTGCCATTGCATTACACTTTGCCTTTAATATAAAAAAGATATCCCTGTTATCGATTATTTCAAGCGTTTCAATATTAGCCTGTCCCTTTGATATTATAGCGTGGGCTTTTTCCCACGCTTCTTTAAACTCTTTTCCCACATATGCAAAGTCTATTCCTATAAAATCTCCGCCTGTCGTTATGAGTTCGTCAACTATTTTATCTATTCCGCTTTTCAGGGCATCTTCGATTGTGGCATCATTTAGTATCGGGCCACCTCTCACGGCGAATATAATTTTCATGCCCTTTTCTTTCAAATATCTCAACAGAAATTTGTCAAAGACGATTTCTCCAGCATTGTCGGCAACGTAGAGAATTGTTTTCCCGGGAACGATAAATCTTTCGAATATTTCTTTGTCATAGTAGGCAAATTTCTGTTGAAGCAGGTTTTTGACTTCTTCTGTAAGGTCAAAAGCTGAAGGTTCAAATGCCTCGTTTCCTTTCTTTTCACTTTCTCTCGGAATGCCGAAATCTATGATATTGCCAACGGCTGCAAGCCTTACCGCTATGTCGAGTTTATCTTCCGATGGTTCGTAGAAAGTTTTTTCAATTTCCGGCTCCCAACGGAGTGCTATGTCGGTGTATTTATCTTTCAGAGGTTTAAATGGGTCGTTGACACCGACAATTTTTTTGAAAAGTCTGTGAATATGAGTTGCATTGTGGCCTGGAGATTCATTAGGATTTAAATCTTCTCCTATAAATCGAGAACATTCTCTTAAAACTTTTAACGAGAGTTCTCTGTCAGCATCTATAAATTTTAATATGTTGTAAACCTGCTTCATGTAGCAAGGAATACATTCAGGGTAGACTTTCATTATTAGCCCTCTAAAACTTTTTTCCTCATTGCTTCTCTGTAAGATTTCAGCTTTTCTTTGAGTTCCGGGTATTTTATAGCCATTATCTCGGCTGCGAAAACTGCCGCATTTTTTGCTCCGGCTTTTCCTATTGTTACCGCTGCAACCGGTACTCCCCCGGGCATCTGAACAATAGAGAGAAGTGAATCTATTCCGTTTAGTGAAGATGCATCGATAGGCACACCGATTACGGGAAGAATTGTTTTTGCTGCTATAACTCCGCCAAGATGAGCTGCATATCCGGCAGCGGCAATGATTACTTCGTATTCCTCTTCAGCAGATTCGCAAAACTTTATGACTTCATCTATTGTTCTGTGAGCTGAAAGAACTTTAACATCGTAAGGTATTCCAAACTCTTCTAGTGTTTTAAAGCATGATTCCATTACAGGCATGTCTGATTTGCTTCCCATTACTATTGCTATTTTCTTCACGCTTCCTCCCTTTCTTCAGTTTTTACGTAGTTTATGAGAGTTCCAATTCCTTCGATTTCAACTTCAACTTTGTCTCCGTCTTTGAGAGGACCAACTCCTGGAGGTGTTCCTGTGATTATAACGTCTCCCGGTAGGAGAGTCATTATCTTTGATATGTAAGATACCAGGAAGAATGGTGAAAATATCATATCCGATGTGTTTCCCTGCTGTTTCACTTCACCGTTTACGCGAGTGGTGATTGGCAGTCCGATTGGGTCTATTTCTGTATTTATCCAGGGTCCATAAGGAGCAAAAGTATCAAACGATTTTGCTCGTGTATATTGAACATCTTTTTTCTGTAAATCCCTTGCCGTTACATCGTTAAAACATGTATATCCTAAAATTACGTCCTTTGCCTCTTCTTCCTTTATGTTTTTGCATTTTTTTCCTATTACAATGGCCAGTTCTCCTTCGTAATCTACTCTTTTAGAGATAGGCGGAAGGATAATTTTCATTTTGTTTGATATGACTGCTGTTGACGGCTTCATAAACAGAAGAGGTTCTTCAGGGAGAGGTTTTCCCATCTCTTCGGCATGAGCTTTATAGTTAAGTCCTACGGCGACAACTTTGCTTACCTTTGTTGGCGGTAAGAACTTTACTTCTTTTATATTGTAGATTTCATCAAGTGGTGTTTTGGATTCCATAAGGTCTGAAACGCGTTTTTCAACTAAAGGAATAACATCTCTTCCCTTTACTATTCCGAAGAATATACTGTCTCCTTTTTTGAATCTTCCGATTTTCAAGGTAGCCTCCTCCATAACAATTAAAAGACAAAAATATTATACTCCAATTTCTCATTCTCCAGATATGATGATAAAAGAGATATAATTTCCAAAACAGGGAGAGAGGTAGATTTTGAGTTCTGATTTTTTAGTTGTTATTCCTGCAAGGTTAGGTTCAACGAGACTTTCAGAGAAACCGTTGAGAGTTTTAAACGGAAAGCCTTTAATAGAGTGGGTTTATAGGGCTGTTTCTTCTTTTTGTGACAATGTTCTGGTGGCTACCGATAGTGAGAGAGTTTTGAAAATTATTGAGGATGCTGGTGGTAAAGCAGTATTGACGCCTTCGGGGCTTCCCAGTGGGACGGACAGAGTAGCAGAGGCAGTTAGAAAGTCCGATCTTAAATTTGAATATATTATAAATGTTCAGGGAGATGAGCCTTTTGTAAAGGCCGAACATGTTCTTCCGATAGTTGAGAGATTAAGAAAAGGGGATAGGTTTGCAACAGTTGCCGTCCCGTTTTCTTCTTTTGAAGAAGTAGATAAACCTTCAAATGTGAAAGTTGTAAGAGACAGAGAAGGTTACGGGATATATTTTTCAAGGAGTCCTATCCCATTTGATAGAGATGGAAATCTTTTGTCGGAAGACTATCTTAAGCACGTGGGAATTTACGGTTTCAAAAAGGATGCCCTTTTTGATTTTGTTTCGTGGGATGAAGGTTTTCTTGAGAAAGCTGAAAAGCTTGAGCAATTGAGGATTCTGGAACACGGTGAGAAGATATATGTTTGTGTTGTTGAGCATTATGGAATGGGTGTTGATACCGAAGAGGATCTCTTAAAAGCAGAAAAACTACTTAAGGAGAAGTTTAATGGCTGCTAAACTAATATTTATAACAGGTGGAGTTCTTTCATCTATAGGTAAGGGTATAACTGCTTCTTCTATAGGCACACTTCTTGAGAGTAGAGGATTGAAAGTAACGATTCAAAAGCTTGATCCTTACCTGAATGTTGATGCGGGAACAATGAATCCTTATCAGCATGGGGAAGTTTTCGTAACCGATGATGGTGCCGAAACGGATCTGGACCTGGGTCACTATGAGCGTTTTACCCACAGTGTAATGAAAAGGATAAACAATGTTACATCAGGTCAAATATACCAGGAGATAATCTCAAAAGAGAGGAAAGGGGAATTTTTAGGAGCCACTGTTCAGGTTATTCCTCATGTTACAGACAGTATTAAAGAGAAAATTAGGAAAATAGCTTCTTCCAATGTAGATGTTGCAATAGTAGAAGTCGGTGGAACCGTTGGTGATATTGAAGGTCTTCCGTTTCTTGAAGCCATAAGACAGGTTGGTATAGAGGTAGGAAAAACAAATGCTATTTATGTTCATGTTACTTATGTTCCGTATGTGAAAGCAGCTGGGGAACTTAAAACAAAGCCGACTCAGCATTCAGTTAAAGAGTTAAGAGCAATAGGTATTCAGCCTGATATCATAGTTTGCCGTTCAGAGAGAACGATTCCTTCTTCTGTTAAAAAGAAAATAGCTCTTTTCACCAACGTTAAGGAGCAGGATGTCATAAACGCAAAAGATCTATCAACGATTTACGAAGTACCCCTTCACCTTAAAAAAGAAAGGATTGACGAGATAATTCTTGAAAAGCTTCAAATACCGGCCGATGAACCGGATCTTGATGAGTGGAAAGATTTTGTTACCAGGGTTAAAAAGCCAGAAAACGGAACAGTTTTGATAGCTGTTGTTGGGAAGTATATAGAGCTTCCTGATGCCTATAAGAGTATCATAGAATCTTTTGTCCATGCTGGTGCAGAGAATAACGTGAAGGTGGACATAAGATGGGTGAATGCAGACCTTCTTGATGCTGAAAAGCCTGAAGAGTATTTGAAAGATGTTCACGGCATACTTGTTCCCGGTGGATTTGGGGAAAGAGGTGTTGAAGGGAAAATCAAAGCCATTCGCTATGCGAGAGAGAACAAAATTCCGTTTCTCGGTATTTGTCTTGGTATGCAGTGTGCGGTTATTGAATTTGCAAGAAACGTTGCTGGATTGGAAGGTGCTCACAGTGCCGAGTTTAGTCCGGAAACTGAATATCCTGTTATAGATTTGATGGAGTCTCAAAAAGGGGTGAAGGAAAAAGGCGGGACAATGAGACTTGGTGCCTATCCTTGTGTTTTGAAAGAGGGAACAAAGAGCTTTGCGGCTTACGGTGAAAGGGAGATTTCTGAAAGACACAGACACAGATATGAATTTAATAACCGTTTCAGAGAAGTTCTTGAGGATGCGGGTCTTACTATTGCGGGCACATCTCCGGATAATTCTCTTGTGGAAATTGTGGAGATACAAGAGCATCCGTGGTTTGTAGGTGTTCAGTTTCATCCTGAGTTTAAATCAAGACCGTGGAAACCTCATCCTCTCTTTGTTGATTTTGTTAAAGCTTCCGTGTTAAGGAGAGATAATGTTTCATCTTAATGCGGGAAATCTTTTCTTGCAGGATGTGATATCTCTGGTTGCTATTCTTAACCCGGTGGCAGCTGCCGCAGTTATGATATCTCTTCTGCCGCCGGAGACGCCGAAAGTTGTTACTGATAATGTTGCTCTCAGAACAGCCAGGCTTGTTTTTATCGCTTGCCTGGTAACTTTGTTCTTTGGTGATTTAATTTTTAAAATTTTTGGAATTAACATAAACTCTATAAAGGTTATCGGTGGGTTGGTTCTCCTTGTTCTCTCACTTAACATGATTAACGGTAAACTTTCGATAGGAACAAAGCACACTGCCGAAGAGATTTCTGAAGCTGCGGAGAGGGAAGATATTGCCATTGTGCCTCTTGGTATTCCGGTGCTTTTTGGTCCTGGAGTTATAGCTACCGTTATCATTTTAAAAGAAAGGAGTGGTTCACTGTTTACTCTTGCACTTCTTATATGTGCAATAGCTGTTGCTTCATGGATCACCTATGTTGTTCTTAAAAATGCCAGGATACTTATGAAGCGGCTTGGTATTACAGGATTTAAGATAATTACGAGAATTATGGGACTTATAGTTGGTGCAATAGCATCTCAATTTATTATTTCGGGTGTAAAAGTCCTATGGCTGAAGATGTAGGCAGGATATATGAAGATAAAAGAGCTTTCAGGTAAAGAGCTTACCACTATTGGTATAGGAGGTCTATTTCCTGTATTTTTCCCAGAGAGTGAGCAGGAGCTTTTTCAGCTTGCTTCTAAAAAAATTTTTGTTATTGGTGGCGGCAGTAATCTTGTTCTTCCCGATAAATCGAATTTAAAGTTTGTTTCTCTTTCAAAATTTAAAAAGTTTCGTTTAAACGGTAATTCTCTTTTTGTTCAATCTGGTGTAAAGATAAAAGAGATTTTAAACCTGCAGATAAAGAAGCAGTTTTCTCTGTTTGAGTTTCTTGCCGGCATACCTGAAGTCACTGTCGGCGGAGCAGTTTTCCAGAATGCCGGTGCTTTCGGAAAGGAAACGGCAGAGTTTATAAAATCGGTGCGGTATATAGATTCAAAAGGTGTTTTAAAAGAATTAAACGATGTTTCGAATTTCGGGTACAGGATTTCTCCTTTTAAAAGTGGAGAAATGATTATTTCTGTTGAATTTGAAGTTTCCCCTTCCAATTATGTAAAGGATACTATAAAAAGATTTGTAAGAGAGCGGCTTGACAGGCATCCTTCTTTCTATTTAAAAACTGCCGGCTCTACATTTAAAAATCCTGGAGGTTACTCTGCAGGTTTCCTTATTGAAAAAGTTGGATTGAAAGGGTTTTCTATAGGTGACCTTAAGGTTTCTGAAAAACATGCCAATTTTCTCATTAATAAAGGTCGTGCAACATTCTCAGATTTTTGTAAAATTGTAGATGTTATAAAAAATAGGGTATTCAACACTTTTGGTGTTGAGCTTGAACTTGAAGTTAAAATTCCAGGTTTTAAACTTTAATTTAAAGAGGTATATCATGAAAAAGACATTGATTTTTTTATCAGTCCTTCTTTTTTCCTCTGCTTCTTATGCCGGTCTTTGGGAGACCAAGTGTTCTGATTGCCATGGTTTGATAGCACCGTCTAAAGAAGAGTTACTTCAAAAATTCAAAACACCTCAAGATCTTGCTGCAAGAGCAAAAGCATTGGCGGATAAAAAGATAATGCCATCTTTTAATTTTGATGCTGCAGCACGGGAACTGTTTAATGGTGCAGTTTCCGTCCCTGTGTCAACAAGTACAACAAGAGGAATTGATTTAAAGCCTCTGCCTTCTGTTCCTCCAATCCCTCAGGATAACTCTCAAACACCGGCTAAGGTTATTCTCGGGAAAATGCTTTTTTTTGAAGCAAGACTTTCAAAAAGCAACACAATTTCCTGTAATACCTGTCACAATATATCTTCCGGCGGTGATGATAATCAGGTTGTTGCCATTGGTTATGGCTGGAGAAAAAGCCTGAGGAATACTCCTACCATATTTAATGCAGGTTACCTTAAAATTTACGGCTGGACAGGGAAAGCTAAAACGCTTGAGGACATGATAAAAATGAATATTCAGGATCCTGTAAAGATGAATTCTTCGGAAGATGTAGCAGATAAGCTTAAAACGATACCTGAGTATGTTGCGCTCTTCAGGAAAGCCTTTCCAGATGAAGGTGATCCTGTGACTCTTGATAATATAGCAAAGGCGATAGCAGCTTATGTCAGGACATTGAATACTTTCGGTTCTCCGTTTGATAGATTTTTAAACGGTGATACAAATGCCCTTTCCGATGATGCCAAGATGGGGATGAATCTGTTTATAGAAAAGGGCTGTATATCCTGCCATTACGGGCCTATGCTCACGGATAACAAGTTTCACGTTTTTAAGATTGATGATGATCCGGGACGTTACGAGGTAACCGGGAACGATACTGATAAGAGTGCTTTCAGAACAGCACCTTTGAGGAATGTTGCGCTTACAGCTCCATATTTTCACAGCGGTTCTGTCAGAAGACTTGATGTTGCAGTTAAGGTTATGGCAGATAAGATGTTGGGTGAGAAACTTAACGACGTTGAAGCCTGGCGTATAAAGACGTTTCTTGAATCCTTAACTGCTCTTCCTTCGATAGATAGTCGCGTAATACCTGTTTTACCACAGAGAGATGAGTAAGGAGAAAAACCATGATATTAATTGCAGGCCCTTGTGTTATAGAGACTGAAGGAACGTTGTTTAAAATTGCAGAGGTTGTGAAGAAAGTTCAGGAGAAATTTCCTGAATTAAAGGTTATTTTCAAAGCTTCTTTTGACAAGGCAAACAGAAGTTCAATCCGTTCATACAGAGGCCCAGGGCTTGATAAAGGTTTGAGGATGCTTGCAAAGGTTAAGGAAAATTTTGATTTGCCTGTCCTGACGGATATTCACGAATCATATCAGGCAGAGCCTGCGGGAAGTGTTGTTGATTACATTCAGATTCCTGCCTTTCTATGTCGCCAGACAGACCTTCTTATTGCTGCAGCAAAGACTGGTAAACCTGTTAATGTTAAAAAAGGACAGTTTATGGCTCCGTGGGATATGAAAAATGTTTTTGAAAAACTTAAAGAGTCAGGAGCAAAAGAGATATTTTTAACGGAAAGAGGAACAATTTTTGGATACAATAATCTGGTTGTTGATTTCAGAAGTATTCCTATAATGAAATCTTTTGGGGTTCCTGTTATTTTTGACGCCACCCATTCTGTTCAAAGACCCGGCGGCCTTGGTTCTGCTTCTGATGGAGACAGAGAGTTTGTTCCATATCTTGCAAGGGCAGCTATTGCTGTTGGTGCTGACGGACTCTTTTTTGAGACGCATCCGGAACCTGAAAAAGCACTCTCTGACGGTCCCAACATGCTTCCTTTGAAGGATTTTCCGCTACTTGTTGAAGAGCTTGTAAGACTCTACAAGTTTGTGAGGAGAAATAGTGACGGAAAAGGTTAAAAAGATTGATATAGATAGAATAGTTGAAATTCTTGAAAGAGAATCAAAAAAATGGGATGTTCCCGTTGTGAGTTTAATGTCCCGGCACGATAGAGATCCTTTTAAAATTTTGATTTCAACGATACTCAGTTTAAGAACAAAAGATGAAGTGACAGCTAAAGCTTCCGAGAGGCTTTTTAAAAAGGCTGATAATCCTTATGATATGCTTAAACTTTCCGAAGAAGAGATAGAAAAACTTGTCTATCCTGTTGGATTTTACAGAAACAAGGCAAAAACGATAAAAGAGATCTGCAAAACACTTATTGAAAAGTATAACGGTGAAGTTCCCGATTCTCTTGATGAACTTTTAAAGCTTAAAGGTGTTGGAAGAAAAACAGCCAATCTTGTTGTTACGCTGGGGTTTAATAAGCCCGGTATATGTGTGGATACTCACGTTCACAGAATAATGAACCGCATTGGCTATGTTAAAACGAAAACACCGGAAGAAACCGAATTTGCCCTGAGGAAAAAGCTTCCAAAAAAATACTGGAAAATTATAAATGAGCTCTTGGTCGCACTTGGTCAGCATATATGTCATCCTACTTCACCAAGATGTAGCGTATGTCCTATAAAAGATTACTGCCGGAAAGTGGGTGTAAAAAGGAGCAGGTAACGGAGGAAATGTAATGACTGAAGCGCTGTTTACAGACCTTTACGAGCTTACGATGATGTGTGCCTATCTTGATAACAAGAAAACCGAAACGGCTTCATTTGAACTTTTTACAAGGGTTCTTCCTGAAAAAAGGAATTATCTTGTTTATGCAGGGCTTCAGGATGTTGTTAATTATCTTGAAAATTTTTCGTTCTCAAAAGATGATGTAGATTATCTTTACTCTCTTAACCTTTTCCCTGATTGGTTTCTGGATTTTTTGAAAGAATTTCGTTTTACCGGGAATCTTTACAGTATGGATGAGGGAACGCCCTTTTTCCCCCACGAACCTGTTTTAAGGATTGAGGCACCGATCTATGAAGCGCAGCTTTTTGAAACGGCCATACTTAACATGACTCACATAGGTACATTGATTGCTTCAAAGGCAGCAAGGGTATATTCTGTTTCACGAGGAAAGGTGCTTTCCGATTTCTCTTTAAGAAGAACTCATGGAAAAGATGCCGGTATAAAGGTTGCAAGAAGCACTTACATAGCAGGTTTTTCTTCCACTTCCAACGTTCTGGCAGGAAAGCTTTACGGTATTCCTGTTGTAGGTACGGTAGCTCATTCGTTTATCATGAGTTTTGAAACAGAAGAGGAGGCCTTCAAAGCTTATCTGAAGACATTTCCCGATAGATCTATCCTTCTTGTTGATACCTATGACACGGTGAAAGGTATTGAGAAGGCAATAGAAGTGGCACTTGAATTGAAAAAGAAGGGCTACACTTTGAGAGGTATAAGACTTGATAGCGGCAATGTTCTTGAGCTTGCAAAACTTGCAAGAGAAATGCTTGATAAAAAAGGATTTAAGGAGACAAAAATTATAGTCAGTGGTGGCCTTGATGAGTATAAAGTTGATGAACTTTTATCCAGTGGTGCTCCAATAGATATATTCGGTATCGGAACGAAAGTCGGTACGTCATCAGATTCTCCTTATGTTGATTTTGTCTATAAGCTTGTTGAACTTGGTGGAAAACCTGTAATGAAAACGAGCAGCGGTAAGAAAATGTATCCCGGTAGAAAGCAGGTTTATCGCCTTGAATCTTTTGACAGAGTTACTGTTTGGGATGAAAAAAGTAACGGTAGACCTCTTTTAAAGCCAATTTTTCTCAACGGAAAAAGAACCGAACGACTTCCTTCTCTGAATGAGATAAGGGAGCATTTCCTCTCGGAGTTTGAGATACTGGATGAAAGAGTGAAAGATATTTACGCAAAGTATGTTTATCCGGTGGAGATTTCGGAAGAATTGAAAAAACTTTATGACAGGACGTATAAAGAGATAGAGGAACAGAAATGGAAGTGACAAAAATAACGATTGACGGGCCTGCTGGAGCGGGTAAGAGCACTATAGCAGAGCTTCTTGCGGAAAAATTGGGTTTTTTGCATCTTGATTCAGGAGCGGTTTACAGAGCAATTGGAGTTGCTGCAAAGAAAAAGGGAATTGACCTTGATAATGAGGAAGCGGTTTCTTCTTTTTTAAAATCTCTTTCTATAGAGATAAAAAATAGTGGTAGAGTTTTCGTGAACGGTGTTGACCTTACGGAAGAAATAAGAAAGCCGGAAGGTGGAATCTTAGCTTCTAAGATTGCAAGATTCCCTGAAGTAAGGAGGAAGGTTATTGAAGTTTTAAGGAAAGCGGCTGAAGGTAGACAAGTTATAACCGACGGGAGGGATGCGGGAACAAATATTTTCCCTGATGCAGATGTTAAAATATTTTTGACCGCTTCTTCAGAAGAGAGAGCAAGAAGAAGATACAGAGAACTGAAAGAAAAGGGTTATAACGTGAGTTTTGATCAGGTTTTGGAAGAGGTTAAAGAAAGAGACTATCAGGATAGAAACAGAAAAGTGGCACCTTTAACGGTGCCGGAAGGTGCCTGCATAATAGACACAACGGGAAAAACAATAAAGGAAGTTGTAAGAGAGATTGAAAATTTAATTCTACACAGCAGGTAAACCGTTCGGTTGTTTTGTGGCTACGTAGCTTCAGAATGATGAAAAAGCCATTTATGGTAAGATGAAAAAAATTTTTTTCCAGCTAATTGTAAATTTTGTAAAATGATTAAAATTCTGATAAAGGGAGATTTTGTGGAGATTAAGCCTTTGACTGAAAATGTTTCTTATATTCCCGGGAGGACGAATGTTGGTGTTATTAAATGTGGTGGTAGTGATGTGATTTTAGTTGATACCGGTATTGATTCAGGTAGCGGAAAGAGGATTCTGAGGTTTCTTGAAAATAAAAAGTTAAAACCTGTGGCCGTTGTTAATACTCACTTTCACACGGATCACTGCGGCGGGAATAAAATTTTGAAAGAGGAAGTCGGTGTTAAAGTTTACGCTTCCAGTGTGGCAGCCACGGTTATAAGATATCCTTTCATAAATCCTTTTTCTCTTTTCTCCGGTGTTTATCCTGTGAAGGATTTGATGAACAAGTTTGTTATGGCTGAGTCGTCCAATGTTGATGTTGAGATAGAAGAGGGAGAAATTAAAATCGGGGATGCCGTTATTAAGATTGTTCCTCTTCCAGGTCATGCTCCGGGGCAGATAGGAGTTGTAGCAGATGATATTTTTTTCTGCGGGGATGCGGTTTTCGCCCCGGAAGTTATTGAAAAGGTTGTTATTCCGTTTAACGTTGATATAAAGACGGAAAAAGAGACTCTTAACTTTTTGAAGAATACTGCTTTTTCTCTTTATGTTCCCTCTCATGGAGAGCCTGTTGAAAATATTGAATTCTATGTTCTTGAAAATTTAAGGCAGATAGAACGTATTAAAGGGATGATATTCGGTTTCCTTGAAAAAGAGGCTTCTTCTGAGGAGATTGTTGATTTTGTTCTCAAGGAAATCGGTTTGAAAGTTAAGGCCGTTCACCATTATTTTCTGATTCACGCAGGGATTTTAGCTTACCTTTCTTATCTTTACAATGAGGGACTGATTTCATTAAAGATTGAAAACCGTCCTCTGTGGAAAAGGAGGTAAGAAGCAAAAGCCCCAGCATTAAAAGCTGAGGCCTGCTTCAAGATAGGGACCTTTGATTTTGATATCTGAAGATACGTCTTCTATATCATCAATTTTCAGGTTTTCATATCTGTAACCTGCTCCGACAAAGAGCAGTGGAATCGGTGAATATCTGACTTCTGCTTTTGCATCTAAAAATTGGTTACCCGAATAACCTATCCATTTAACTTCTGCATTTACCCTGACAGGTCCTACGCCGAAATCTCCCTGGCCGTAAAGCATAGGAAGCGGTACCTGAAAGTCAGTTGATTCATCTAAACCAAGAGTTGATGATTTAACGGATGCATAACCGTCAATGTATTTAAGTGTTAAACCGAAGTTTAGATGTGTTGTTCCGAGAGTTGCAAGTCCAAGAAACGGAACTCCCCAGTAGAGTGTTAAATCATACTGGTCAAGTCTCAGTTCACTATCAATATCTGCATTCGCAGTAAATGTTTTTCCTGCGAACTGGAATTGTTGAGTAATGGTTCTAGAACCTGTAAAGTTGTATTTTGTTGCTTCAATTTTCACATTCGGAATAATAGGTAGCGGGTGTTCTATTCTTACCCACCCAAAAGGTTTTGTTTCATCTCCTAAGTTAAGGTCATTTTTTACGTCAGCATTAGTTCCCTGATAGTTGATCCATCCTGAAGGTTGTTCCTGAACTGCACCTGCTCCGGCTTCTATTGTTAAAAGAGGCAGAGCGTTTGCAGCTGTTGAGGATACGAAGAGTACGACTGTTAAAAGTCCTAAAATCTTTCTCATTGCTTTCCTCCACTATAAGGATTTAACTTCATTTTAACATTTCGAAAATTTAAGTTCCCACATCCCAGGAGTTGAGATATTCCATCTGCTCGGGAGTCAGTGTATCTATCTCTATTCCCATTGCTTTCAGCTTCAATTCGGCGACTTTGTTATCAATATGGCCGGGAACAACATAAACATCGGGTTTTAGATTTTTCCCTTCCTTGACTATGAATTCAGCTGACAGCGCCTGGTTGGCAAAGCTCATATCCATGACTGAAGCCGGATGTCCTTCTGCTGCCGCAAGGTTTACAAGTCTTCCTTCGCCTAAAAGATAGATACGTCTTCCGTCCTTCATCGTGTATTCGTCAACAAAATCTCTCACTCTTCTTTTCTTAACAGCCATCTTTTCAAGGGCTGCAACGTCTATTTCAACGTTGAAATGGCCTGAGTTTGAGACAATCGCGCCGTCTTTCATTACGTTAAAATGTTCTTCTCTTATTACGTGGATGTTTCCTGTTACCGTGCAGAAGATATCTCCTAACTTTGCTGCTTCTGCCATTGGCATAACTCTGAATCCGTCCATTCTCGCTTCTATTGCCTTTATCGGATCCACTTCCGTTACGATAACTTCTGCTCCCATGCCGGCTGCTCTCATTGCAAGGCCTCTTCCGCACCAGCCGTAACCTGCAACGACAAAGACGGAACCTGCAAGTAATCTGTTTGTGGCTCTCAAGATACCGTCTATTGTTGACTGTCCTGTTCCGTATCTGTTGTCAAAGAGATGTTTTGTAAGGGCTTCGTTTACAGCTATGACAGGGTATTTTAAAACGCCGTCCTTTGCCATTGCTTTCAGTCTGATGACGCCTGTTGTTGTTTCTTCCGTTCCGCCCATGACTTTTTCGAGGAGTTCTGGGTATTCTTTGTGAAGCGTTGAAACAAGATCGGCACCGTCATCCATTGTTATGTCCGGCTCTTTTGATATAACCGTTTTTATGTGGTCATAATAGGTTTTTTCGTCTTCGCCTCTTATGGCAAAAACCGGGATGTCATAATGTTTAACAAGGGCTGCCGCAACGTCATCCTGAGTTGATAAGGGATTGCACGCACACAGATAAACTTCTGCTCCGCCCTCTTTGAGTGTCCTTACAAGGTTTGCCGTCTCCGTTGTAACGTGAAGGCAAATTCCCAATTTTATTCCTTTGAGGGGCTGTACCTTCATGAAGCGTTCTCTGATTTCTTTCCTTAAAACGGGCATATCCATCTCTGCCCATTCTATTCTGTCTTTTCCTTTATCTGCAAGAGAGAGGTCTTTTACGTGGTATTCCATTGTTTCCCTCCTTATTTTTTCATCTCTTCAAGGACTTCTTTCAACTTATCAATAAAGATAATGTTTTCTTTCATTGTTCCTATTGTTACCCTTATACATGTTGGAAAGCCGTAACCGTCCATTGCTCTAACGATAATGCCTTTTTCAAGGAGTCTTTTAAAAACTTCTCTTGTGGGAAGTCCAACGTCCACCAGTATGAAGTTTGCATAGGTGGGAACATAGTTCAGTCCTAATTTTTCAAATTCCTTATAAAGGTACTTTTTGCCTTCTTCGTTAACTACCTGCGACTGCTTTATAAACATTTTGTCTTCTAATGCCGCAACGCCAGCAACTTGAGAAGGTCTTGTTACATTGAAGGGTTGTCTTATCCTGTTCATATCTGCGATTATTTCCTCTCTTGCCACTCCGTAGCCAAGTCTTAAGCCTGCAAGACCGTATATTTTCGAAAATGTCCTTGTTACAAGAATGTTTTTGTCGTAGATGTATTCAACACCGTTTTCAATATCAAAGCCTGCACCGACTGCATATTCGTAATATGCTTCATCAAGAACCAGTAAAACATCATCGGGGAATTCTTTTAAGAATTCTTCGAACTCTTTTTTTGTAAATGCAGTTCCCGTCGGATTGTTCGGATTTGCCAGGAAGACAACGGCCGTGTTTTCATCTATTGCATCAAGGTGAGCTTTCAAATCCATGTAATAGTTGTCTTTTGCTTTCACTATTTTGTGGTCTGCACCGGAAAGTTGAACAACTATCGGATAGACTGCAAAAGATTTTTCGCTGTAAACGGCATTTTTTCCGGGACGAAGGTAAGCCCTTGATATGATGTCCAGTGCCTCATTTGAGCCGAGCCCGACGAAGATGCTTTCAGGTTTTACGTTTAAATGTCGTGCCAGAGCTTTTTTTAGATAGTAAGAATTTCCGTCAGGATAACGGTTCAGGTTCTTAAGGTCTTCAATGATAGCCTGAACGCCTTTCGGAGAAGGGCCCAAAGGGTTCTCATTTGAAGCAAGCTTTACAATGTTTTTTATCCCTAGTTCTTTTTCAAGTTCCTCAATAGGTTTTCCTGGTTCGTAAACATGCACTTCTTTTATGTGTTTCGGTAGTTCAAACATTTTTCTCTCCCTGCGGTGGTCTGGTTATCGGAAAATTATACTATTTGACTTATTACTTTTTCCGGGTATATTTAGCCGTCTAAACTATAAAGAGGTGACATGATGAAAATAAGGAACATTGCAGTTATAGCTCACGTTGACCACGGGAAAACAACGCTTGTTGATGGACTTTTGAAGCAGAGCGGAACGTTGAACGAAAGAAGAGATTTTGGTGAAAGGGTAATGGACAGTAATGACATAGAAAAAGAGAGGGGTATAACAATCCTTTCAAAAAATACCGCTATTTACTACGATGTTTATAAGATAAACATTATTGACACACCAGGACATTCGGATTTTGGGGGTGAAGTTGAGCGTGTCCTGAAGATGGTTGACGGTGTTCTTCTCCTTGTTGATGCCCAGGAAGGCGTTATGCCTCAAACAAAGTTTGTTGTTAAGAAAGCACTTTCTTTGGGTCTAAAGCCGATAGTTGTTGTTAACAAAATAGATAAACCAGCGGCAGAACCTGACAGGGTTGTTGATGAAGTTTTTGACCTTTTCATTAATTTAGGTGCAACGGATGAACAGCTTGACTTTCCGGTGCTTTATGCTGCTGCAAGAGATGGTTATGCAAAGTATGATTTAACCGATGAAAATGTCGATTTGAAACCGCTCTTTGAAACGATTGTGTCTCATGTTCCATCTCCTTCCGGTAGTGAGGACGCTCCTCTTCAGATGCAGGCATTTACTCTTGATTACGATAATTATGTGGGAAGAATGGCGGTAGCGAGGATATTCAACGGGAAAGTTAAAAAAGGACAGAGTGTTTTGCTTCTTAAAAAGAACGGTGAAGCGGTGAACGGAAGAATTACAAAGTTAATCGGTTTTAAAGGACTTGAAAGAATTGAAATAGATGAGGCAGTTTGCGGTGATATCATAGCTTTTGCAGGTTTTGAAACAATTGACATCGGAGATACCGTTGCCGATATGGAATATCCTGAGCCTCTTGAGGCTCTTCATATAGAGGAACCGACTCTCAGTGTTTATCTTAGCGTTAACGATTCTCCCCTTTCCGGAACGGAAGGTAAATATGTAACGGCTACAAAGTTAAAGGATCGCCTCGTTAAAGAGGCGAGAACCAATATCGCCATGAGGTTCGAAGAGATTGGGGAGGGTAAGTTTAAGGTTTCCGGTCGAGGGGAACTTCAGATATGTATCCTTGCCGAGAATTTGAGAAGAGAAGGCTATGAGTTTTCCATAAGCAGGCCACAAGTTATCGTTAAAGAAGAAAAAGGAAAACATCTTGAGCCTTTCGAGCTTTTAGTTGTTGATGTTCCAGATGAATTTGTCGGTACAGTAATAGAGAAACTTGGCAGGAGAAAAGCCGAGATGGTAACGATTATGCCTATGGGAAATGGAAGAACAAGAATAGAGTTCGAGATTCCTTCAAGGGGCCTTATCGGCTACAGAAGTGAGTTTTTAACAGATACTAAAGGTGAAGGAATAATGAACAGTTCTTTCCTCGAATATAGGGAGTTTAAAGGCGTTCCATACAAACGCGGTAACGGTGCCATGGTTTCAATGGCAAACGGAGAAGCGGCAGGCTATGCCCTCTACAATTTGCAGGAGAGAGGAAAACTGTTTGTTAAACCGGGTGATAAGGTTTATACGGGAATGGTAATCGGAGAGCACAGTAGAAACGGTGATATTGATGTTAATCCTATAAAGGGTAAAAAGCTTACTAACGTTAGGGCTGCCGGAAGTGATGATGCAATAAAGTTAGTTCCTCCTGTTGAAATGACTCTAGAAAAAGCTCTTGAGTGGATAGAGGAAGACGAGCTTGTAGAAGTTACTCCCGAAAGTATCAGAATAAGAAAGAGATACCTTGATATAAGCGAAAGAAAGAGAATGGCGAGAAAATAATCATAAACCGGGAATGGTAGAAGTCGTTCCCGGTTAACATATTTCACACCTGTCCCTTCCTCTGTTTTTCGCTGTGTAAAGTGCTTTGTCGGCTCTTTTTACAAACTCTTTCAAGGTGTCTCCTGCCCGATATTCTGTTATTCCGCAGCTCACTGTTACTTTTCTTTTTATTCCGAAATTTGTATTTTTTATAGCCTCTCTTATTCTTTCGGCTATTTTAACTGCTTCGTCCGAAGCTGTTCCAGGAAGTGCAACAAGAAACTCTTCTCCTCCGTATCTGAAGGCAAGATCTGATTCTCTTATCTGTTTTCTTATTATCTGTGCCACTTTTGCCAGAACCTCATCACCCTTTGCATGACCGTAAGTATCATTTATCTTTTTAAAGTGGTCTATGTCAATCATAATAATAGATATGGGCAGGTTATCTTTTCTACTTTTCCATATGCATCTTTGAAGCTGGTTGCCAAAATAGTTTCTGTTATAAAGAAGCGTTAGACTGTCAAAAGTAGCATTCTTTTCAAGGTCTTTTTTAACAAAGAAATAGATGGCTACTATCAGTATGAAAATTATGCAAAAAATTAAGTTTCTAACGTTTTCCATGATGGTTAATAGGTGTTCGTCTTTCATCTCCGCTATGCGTTGTGCTTTTGTTGTTGTCTGGTCTGCAAGTTGCCAGCATCGCTCGCTTAAGATGAGAATTTGAGGTGTAGAGTTTGTTCTCTCCAGTTTTTTCCATTCGGTCTTAAGGTTTATATAGGATTTTCTAAATTGAAGCTTTTTTTGATAACTTTCGAGAATTTTATTATTAAAGTATTTTCTGTCAACTTCTTTAAATGCTTTATTTATATAATTTTTAACCTGAGTGGCTTCAGGTAAGTTTATGACTTTTAGTTTTGCATATCGTTGTATTGAACCTCTTATCTGTCCAAGACGATTTATTATAAATGCATCATCTGTCCTGTAGATTTTCACCGTATTTATTATGAAGTTAAATCCGAAAAATACGACAAAAAGGAGGGTCAAAAGTATGCTTATCAACAGGTTTGATTTTGAAACCTCCCGTCCCCTGAAGATTAACATTTTTAATCCTTTAACTTTTGTGTTTTATAAACTGAATATATAATAAAATAACTTTCAACTCCCAACAGCTAAACCGAACGGTCTTATAAGTTATTTTACAAAAAATAGAATATCTTGAAAAGCTCCAATAATGAAGCCAAGAATTCCTCCTAAAAGGGTTATATACTTTAGCTCTTCGTCAATAAGTTTCAGAATTATTCCTTCCACCTCTTCTATTGGGAGAGAGTTCACCTTTTCTGCAATAAGGTTTTCTATGTCTATTGATTCCATTATTATGGGAAGTTCCTTCTCAATAAGTTGAAGGAGTTTTGAAGTCGTTGTTTCAATAAGTGTTGCTCTGTTTTTCTCGATTACTGCTTTTATCCAGCTGGCAATAAGCCGGTAGTTTTCTTCTTTCATAAGAGGTAGATCACCTATTGAAGTATTAAAGTTTTCATAAATGATTGCCGTAATTTTTCTTGATAGAGATTCTTTATCCGCATCTTTGTCAAGTAGATTAATAATCTCTTTTTCAAGAAAACTATCAGTTGTTTGCAATATGTAAGTTCTTACAGTTTCTTGAAACGCAGGACTTTCTATAGTTTCGTTAAGGGTTTTCACTATTCTTGTGGCTATTGTGGTGGTTATGGCTTTAACAGGCTTTTTAAAAATCAGAATATCCGGTATTTTTCCGGAATTTTCCATGAAGCTTTGAATTTTTTCTGTTATCAGTTCCAGAAAATCGTCGGAATTCAGTTTTTCTTGTGCTGTTTCAAGAATTTTAAATGTGAGGCTTTGTGCGATTTCTTCTTTTCTCTTTAAAATGGATTCCGGGATTAGATCTTTTATGGTTGTTCTGTTTTCATATAAATGGTTAACAAGTCTATGAATAGCTCTTTCCACATCGGTTATGTTTATTATTTCAAACAGTTTTTTGTCTGTTATGGAGGAAATTATTTTCTTCATATATTCTGGTATAGATTCGATCATTTTATCTATTCCTTTATCAACAAGATCTTCAATGCTTTTTTTGACTTTTTTTTCGTTTAATCTCTTTCTTACTGTTTCTTCCGTTAGAAGATTCTCCTTCACCACTTTTGCTATGGAAACAGCCAGCTTTTCCCTCTTTGAAGGAATAAGTCCTGGGGTGAAGGGTAGTTTCCATTTTCCAAGATAAACTGCTTTTTTTGGCCTGAAAAGCATTTTTATCGCGACGTAGTTTGTGAAATATCCTATTATTCCGCCGACTACTGGAGGGACTAACAACTGTATGTTCATAGTAATTTCACCGTTTCCAGTTTTTTGTAAACAGGACCGTCTGATGTTAGGATACTTTCTATTAAAGATACTTCTTTTACAGTGGTTTTCAAAAATAGATGATCTTTCATTTTGTTCAGATAGTTTGAAAATTTTATACGATGTCTAAATTTTTTTATCCTTAAAACTGTTACGTGGGGTATGAATTCTTTGTTTTCTTCTTTGAATCCCATTGGTTTTAAGGATTCATCAACGGCGATTTTAATGGTTTCGATACCAGGTGCATTTACACCTATCCATAAAACTCTTGGAGTTTTATTATTCGGAAAGACGCCTAATCCTTTCAATTCGGCTTCAACCTTTTTAACATTTGAGAGAGCCTTCATCAGGTTTTTAGAGATTTCCGGGATAAAGGGAGAAAGGACTTCTCCTAAAAATCTATATGTAAAGTGCAGATTTTCTTCCTCCACCCATTTACCGAAAATATCCAGATTACTTATATCTTTTTTGATTTTTTTGAGTTCTGATGAAGGTATTGTAACCGTTGTTCCTATAAAGAGTCTCTTTTTCACGAGTCCTCCGGATAAGCCTTTATAAGGAAGTCATCACCAACCGGTTCGATGTCAAATATGGATACCTTTTTATATAGCTCCCCTCCGTTTAACGGTGGAATACCTTCTCCGAAAAATTTTGGAGCGTAGAATAGATAGAACTTATCGGTTAGATTTTTATTCATTAGAGAGTAAGCAAGTTTGCTACCACCTTCGCACATTACGCTGTAAATACCTATCTCTTTTAATGATTTTAAAGCTGCTTCCATGTTTATTCCTGTTTCATCTTCCTCAACAGGAATTAACGTAACGCCGAGGTCTTTTAGAATACCGCTTTTATATGATAGCAGTGCCCTTTCGGTTGTTATTATTATAAGTTCTTTTGCCCTTTCTTTTACAAGTTTTGCATGAACAGGAATTTTAAGGCTGGTATCTATGACTATGGCTTTTGGTTGCTCTTCAGCCGATACGAGTCTTACATTCAGTAATGGGTCGTCTTTTAAAACGGTACCTATTCCTACCATTACACCGTTGTGTATTGCTCTGAGCCTGTGAACGAGGCGGCGGGATTGTTCGCCTGTTATCCATTTTGACGAACCGTCCTTTTTAGCAATTTTCCCGTCAAGCGTCATGGCAAGTTTTAAAGAACAGAAGGTTCGTTTCTTTTTAAGAAGTACAGTAAAATCATCTATTAGCTCTTTACACTCTTTCTCTTTTACTCCAACTGTTACTTCTATACCTGATTTTTTTAATCTTTCAATTCCGCCGGATGCTACAGGATTTGGATCTTTCACACCTATGACTACCCGCTTTATGCCAGCTTTTATTATTTTTTCCGTGCATGGCGGTGTTTTTCCGTAATGGTTACACGGCTCTAATGTTACGTATAATGTTGCGTTTCTTGCATTTTCTCCGGCTTTTTCTATTGCTAAAGCTTCCGCATGAGGCATTCCCGCTTTTTCGTGGAAACCTGTTGAGATTATCTTTCCGTTTTTGGCTATTACGGCCCCCACGGAAGGATTGGGAAGGGTTTTACCCTTCCCTCTTAAGGCCTCTTCTATTGCAATTCCCATGTATCTGTCGTCGTTCATCACATTTGCCTCAGTGCTGGTTAACAAACAGAATTAAAAGATAAATAAGAACAGATGCAACTGCGAGTCTTATAGCAATTTTTCTTATGTTCACATATCCTCCGGTTTAAAGAAATTCATAGCGTTTCTTACGTTTTCCATCGTTTCCTGTGCGACTTTTTCGGCTTTCTTGCTTCCTTCTACAAAGATTTCAACCATTTCTTTCTTTCTTGAAAGATAGGTGTTTCGTTTTTCTCTTATAGGTTCAAGGAAGTTGTTAAGATTTTCTGCCAGCTTCCTCTTGCACTGAACACATCCGATTTTTCCTGCTTTGCAGTCTGTTTCTATCTCTTTTAGTGTTTCTTCGTCGGTGAATATTGTGTGGTAGGCAAATACTGGGCAGGTTTCCGGATGGCCAGGATCGGTTTTCTTAATTCTTGAAGGATCTGTAAACATGGTTTTGACTTTTTTGTTGACCTCTTCTTCGCTATCTGAGAGGTAAATACAGTTGTCATAGCTTTTGCTCATTTTCCTTCCGTCAAGGCCTGGAAGTTTCGGCGCTTCGGAAAGGTATGGTTTTGGTTCGGGAAAGAGATTGCCGAAGAAGTTGTTAAAACGTCTTGCTATCTCTCTTGTAAGTTCAAGGTGAGGAATCTGGTCTATTCCTACAGGAACAACATCAGCTTTATATATCAGAATATCTGCAGCTTGAAGAACAGGATATCCGAGAAAACCGTAAGTTGCAAGTTCTCTGTCTTTCAGGTTTTCCATGAGTTCCTTGTATGTAGGGTTTCTTTCAAGCCACTTTACAGGAACAGTCATACCGAGTAGAAGATAAAGTTCGGCGTGTTCTTTTACCCAGGATTGGACGAAAAGAGTTGCTTTTTCCGGGTCAAGGCCGGCAGCAAGCCAGTCAGCCATCATTTCAACAGTATTTTCAGAAAGAGAAGATAGATCTTGATAGGCGGAAGTTATGGCGTGCCAGTCGGCTATAAAGAAGAAACTTTCCGCTTTATCTTGAAGTTTAATCCATGCTTTTAGTGCTCCGAAATAGTTACCAAGGTGTAGTTTCCCGGTAGGTCTCATTCCTGATAGAACACGCTTTATGTTCTTCGGCTCCTTATATTTTTCGAGGGCGATTTTCATTTCCCTGTCAACATTGCTTATGAGCTTGCGTTCCATCTTTACTCTCCGTATTTTTCCATAATTCTTCTGTATATCTCTTTGTAGCTTTCAACAACCTTGCCCATGTTTTTCCTGAATCTATCCTTGTCAAGAACTTCGTGGGTTGATTTATCCCAGAGCCTGCAACTGTCCGGTGTTATCTCATCGGCAAGGATAACCTCTCCGTTGTGTCTTCCAAATTCCAGTTTAAAGTCAACCAGCGTTATATCTATAGCGTCAAAGAAATTTTTAAGGAGTTCGTTTATTTTTAGCGCTTCTTTTGTCATGTAGGCAAGTTCTTCTCTGGTTGCCCATCCGAAAAGGTAAACATGGTTCGGACACACCATAGGATCGTGAAGCTCGTCAGATTTGTAGAAGAATTCAACGAGCGGTTCCTTTAGTGGAGTTCCTTCTTTCACGCCGTATCTTCTGGAAAAACTTCCGGCGGCTATGTTTCTTACGACAACTTCTACTGGAATAATTTCGCATTTTTTAACCAGCATTTCCCTTGGAGAAAGCGTTTCCACGAAGTGCGTTTTTACACCATTCTTTTCAAGAAATTCAAAAATTTTTGTGGATATTGCGCAGTTGATAACTCCTTTCTCTTCAAGTTGCTCTTTTTTTGCTCCATCAAAAGCGGTGGTGTCGTCTTTAAAATACTGAATGAGCAGGTTGTCATTGTCTGTTTCGTAAAGAGCTTTTGCTTTGCCCTCGTAGAGGAGCTTTCCTCTTTCCATAACGATTTCCTCCCTTTATCTATAAAGTTGTGCTTTTCTGATACTAATCAAGTTTAAATTATACCTTAAAGGCTTCCGGCAATGTTATAATTGTTAGCCTGAAATAAGTGCTTTTGGAGAGGCTAAGTTATGAAAAATATGAAGGAATACTGCGGTGTTTTCGGGATATACAATAATCCTCATGCAGCTTATTATACATATTTGGGACTTTATGCTCTTCAGCATAGAGGCCAGGAAAGTGCTGGAATTGCTGTATTTGATGGCAGGAAAATTGTTTATCATAGAGATTTTGGACTTGTTTCCAGTGTTTTTTCTCACAGGATATTAGAGGAACTGAAAGGCTTTACTGCCATAGGTCACAATAGATATTCAACATCAGGGGCTTCTGATTCCCCTGATAATATTCAGCCTATTGTGGTGTCTTCAAGGATAGGAAAAATAGCGATATCTCATAACGGAAACATTGTAAATGCTCTCCTTTTAAGAAAGAAGCTTGAAGATGAAGGCTCAATTTTTAGAGGGACTACCGACTCGGAAGTTATCGTCCACTTGATAGTCAAATCAAAAGCAATTACTTTTGAGGATAAAATTGTTGATGCGATAACAAAGTTAAAAGGTGCTTTTTCCCTGCTTATTATGGCAGATGACAAGTTAGTTGCCGTTAGAGATCCCTGGGGTTTCAGGCCGCTTGTAATGGGAGAATTGGAGGATTCAATAGTTTTTGCTTCTGAAACGTGCGCTCTTGATCTTGTCGGAGCAAGATATATCAGAGATGTAGAACCTGGAGAGATGATAATTGTTTCAAAGGATTCAATAAAAACGATTTATCCGTTTGAGGGGCTTAACTGCCGTCGTTCTCAATGTATTTTCGAGTTTGTCTATTTTTCCCGTCCCGACAGCCACATCTTTGGAAAGAGTGTCTATTCCGTAAGAAAGGAGTTTGGAAAAACTCTTGCAAGAGAAAATCCGGTAGATGCTGATGTTGTTATAGCTGTTCCAGATTCGGGACTTGTCCCTGCCATAGGATATTCTGAAGAGAGCGGAATACCATTTCAGCTCGGTTTTATCAGGAATCATTATGTTGGTAGAACATTTATTAAACCGACGCAAAAGACAAGAGATATTAGTGTAAAAGTTAAACTAAATCCTGTTCCTGACGTTTTAAGTGGAAAAAGGGTTATAGTTATTGACGATTCGATAGTTAGAGGAACTACAAGCCGTAAAATAGTTAGAATGCTTAAAGAAGCTGGCGCAAAAGAAGTTCATATGAGAATAAGTTCGCCTCCGACAAGATGGCCGTGCTATTTTGGTATAGATACGCCTACAAAAGATCAGCTTATTGCTTCGAGCTATACGGTTGAAGAAATAGCTAAATTCATAGAGGCTGATACACTTGCTTATCTTTCCCTTGACGGTATGATAAAAGCTGCTGGCGGTAGAGAATGCGGTTACTGCACTGCTTGCTTCGACGGTAAGTATCCTGTTGAAATACCAGAAGAGATTATAGAGCAGGCTAAAAAGGAGAGTTAATTGGCGCGCCTGGCGGGATTCGAACCCGCGACACCAGGATCCGGAGTCCTGGGCTCTATCCAGCTGAGCTACAGGCGCAGTGGTTAAATAAAATATAGTTAAACAGGCTGAAGGTGCAACGTGATGTCAAAGTATCTTGGTTATGCCAATTTTCTATTTTTGTTTCTTTCTCCATTTATATTCATTTTTCTACTGTTTAAGCTTGCACATCTTCGTTCCGTGTGCATAATAGAAAAGAGAAAAATAGCGAAAACGATAAGCGAAATACAGGAGTTGAAATCTGAATACAATAATTTGCAGATAAAATATTACGGTATTTTGAAGCCTGAAAATGTGGATAATGCCACGAAAAAAATGAGATACTTGAAGGAGAACGAGGTTCTGTATATAGAATGAGAAAATTATATTACTATATAGTTAATTTCCTGAACCGTCTTTATTATTTCGTGAAACCGTTTGAGGACGATAGACTCAATTCTTTCCTGTTCATCTCCATTTTTCTTGTTATTATTTTTACACTAAGACTTTTTGATTTATGTTACGTTGATAAAAACAGATATATCTCATTCCTCCAACGTCAGTATACTGGTAAATTAACGCTTCGCTCCGAAAGGGGAGAAATATTTGATAGGAACGGTATTCCCCTTGCTGTAAGCAAGAAGAAATGTTCTTTTTATATAAGACCTGCACTCATAAAGGATAAAAAGCTTTTTGAGACCATTTTTCTACGTATCTTTTCAAATCAAACAGGTATTACCGCGAAAGATTTTAAGGATGTTTTTTCTAAAGATGTAAAGTTTACCTGGCTAAAAAAGAATATAGACGGAAGCTTAAAAGAATTTAGAAAAAAAGCAGTTGAAGTTGTTAAAGAGTATCTTGAAAAGAGTCATCAACCGAAACCGAGACTTTTTGATCTTGTTGGTGTAATGCCAGAATATGATCGGGTTCATCCTTATGACGTTGGTTCTACACTTGTTGGAGTTCTTGATTCTGCCGGGAAAGGTATAAGCGGGCTAGAGCTTTACCTTGAAAAAAAGAAGATTATCCTGGGTGATAAAGTTGTAATTCCGGCTCTAAAAGATGCTCGCGGAAATCTTTATGTCAATGATCCTGATGCACTTTTTCTTTCTTATAAAAAAGGAAATAACGTTGTTCTTACAGTGGATGCGAATATTCAATACATAATAGAAAAAACAATTCAAAAGTATGCGAAAAAGTGGCATCCAGATTTTATTAATGTAGTAGTTATGAATCCAAAAACGGGAGATGTTATTGCTGCTGCTTCGTATCCATTTTACAAGTATGGTTCTAAAAGAGGAAAACATTTTGTATCTGAGATAAATCCTCGATTTATAAGTGCACCTTATGAGCCCGGTTCTGTTATAAAGCCGTTTGTTCTGGCTGCTGCTATTAATGATGGACTTGTTACTCCGATGACTCCTATAAGGGCTCCTGCAAATTACAGAGTTGATGATAAGGTTTTCCATAATGAATTTCACGGAGAAAATGTTACACTGGCTGCGTGGGAAGTTATAAAGTATTCAGATAACGTTGGTATTATCAAAATAGCTCAAAAGCTCGGTAAGAAACGCTATTATGAATACTTAAAAGCTTTCGGTTTCGGGCAAAAAACTGGTATAGAAATAGCTGGCGAGTCTGTTTATCCTTTGAGAAACTATAAAAAGTGGAAAAATGTTGATTTTGCAACGCTTGCTTTTGGTCACAATATAATGGTTAATACTCTTCAACTTGCCACTGCTTATTGTGCTCTTGTAAACGGCGGTTACCTTTATAAACCGAGAATAATAGCCAAGATCATCAATGATAAAGGAGAAATTATAAAAGAATTTCCTGCTATAAGGGTACGTCAGGTTATAAAACCATGGGTTTCAAAAGAGATGAGAAGGGTTCTTGCCACCGTTGTCGAAGGTGGAACAGGAACGAATACTAAGATGGAAAACTTTTACATCGGTGGTAAGACGGGAACTGCCGTTAAATATGATCCGAGGATAAGGGCTTACAACCGGAGTAAAATCACTGCGACGTTTGCAGGTGCTTTTCCGTTAACGGATCCCGATTTTGTTATGGTTGTTACCGTAGATGAGCCCAGGGTTCCCAAAAATAAACTCTGGGCAAGCGATATTGCAGTTCCTGTATTTAGAGAAATAGCAGAAAGAATTTTGCTCTATGAGAGGGAAAAGCCGGATAAGTATAAGTACTACTTTGTTGGAGATAAAATGGAAAGGAAACCTATTAATCAGGATTTTCCATATAAGAAAGGTTATCGTAAAATAAACAAGTAATTTTTCAGCGGGAGTAGAGAGATGATAGAGATAAGATTGCCTGACGGTAGCATAATGGAGTTTGAAAAAGGCGTAACTGTAAAGGAGATCGCGGGTAAAATTGCTAAAAGTCTTGAAAAAAATGCAGTTGGAGCGGTTTTTAACGGAGAGTTGATTGATACATTGACACCTATAAAGGTAAGCGGAGATGTAAAGATATTAACTGCAAAGGATGAAGATTCGTTGCACATTTTAAGGCACAGTGCATCTCACGTGCTTGCCAAAGCAGTAAAGAGAATTTATGGTGAAGATAGTGTTAAGCTTGCTATTGGTCCTTCAACCAGTGAAGGGTTCTATTATGATTTTGATATTCCCGAATCGATTTCCGAAGAAGATCTTGGAAAAATAGAAGAAGAAATGTCAAAGATTATAAAAGCTAAAGAACCTTTTAAAAGGGAGGTTGTTTCAAGAGAAAAAGCTTTAGAGTTGTTTAAAAATGAACCATACAAGCTTGAGCTTATAAGTGAACTTTCCGATGATGCTGAAATCACTATTTACTGGCTTGGAGATGATTTTTATGATCTTTGCCGCGGTCCCCATGTTGAACATGCTGGAATGATAAAAGCTTTCAAGCTTCTTTCCGTAGCCGGTGCTTACTGGCGTGGCGATTCGAGAAACAGAATGCTTCAGCGTATTTACGGTACTGCTTTCTGGAAAAAGAGTCAACTTGATGAATATCTTCATAGACTTGAGGAGGCTAAAAAGAGAGACCACAGGATTTTGGGAAAACAGCTTGACCTTTTCTCAATTCATGAAGAAGCCGGTCCCGGCCTTGTATTCTGGCATCCAAACGGAGCAATACTGCGCCAGACAATAGAAAACTGGGCTGAAGAAGAGCACAGAAAACGCGGGTATGAAAGGGTTTATACGCCTCATCTTATGAAGGCTGAACTGTGGAAGACTTCCGGCCACTACGATTTTTACAAAGAAAATATGTTTTTTGTTCCGGTGGTTGAACACGATGAAGACGAAAAGCTTGGTAACGAAGAAATTCCTCTTACTCCAGAAGAGATTAAAAGGGCCAACTGGTATGCTGTCAAGCCCATGAACTGTCCTGCTCATATTCTTATATACAAGTCTCAACCGAGATCTTACAGGGATTTACCTATCAGGTATTTTGAATTTGGGACTGTTTACAGATATGAAAAAAGTGGTTCTCTTCATGGTCTTCTCAGGGTTAGAGGGTTTACTCAGGACGATGGACATATATTCTGCCGTCCCGAACAGCTTAAAGAGGAAATTCAATCTGTTCTCGATTATGTTATGGATCTTCTTTCAACATTTAAGCTTGATTATGTGATAAATATAGGAACTAAACCGGAAAAATATATCGGAACCGACGAGCAGTGGGAGCATGCCACTAATAGTTTGATCGAAGCTTTGAAAGAGAGAGGATTTGACTACAACATAGTTGAAGGTGATGGAGCATTTTACGGTCCGAAAATAGATATAGCTGTTCTCGATGCCATAGGCAGAAAGTGGGACGGTCCTACAATTCAGGTTGACTTTAACCTTCCGGAAAGGTTTGACGTTCATTATGTAGATAGAGATGGAGAAAAGAAACGTCCTGTTCTTGTTCACAGGGCGATAATGGGAAGTGTAGAAAGATTTATAGGGCTTTTGATAGAGCATTATGCGGGACTTTTCCCTCTCTGGCTTGCCCCGGTTCAGGCTGTAATTATTCCCATAAGTGATAAGTATATGAACTATGCTGATGAGGTTTATAGAAAGCTTAAAGAAGCAGGAATAAGAGTGAAGCTTGATGATGAAAGCGGAAAAGTAGGGTTTAAGATACGAAAGGCAGAAGTTCACAAAATCCCATACATGCTTATAGTGGGGCAGAAGGAGCAGGAGAGCAGAACAGTTTCTGTTAGAAGTAAAAAAGAGGGAGATGTAGGTTCAATGCCCCTTGATAAACTTGTTGATAAGCTAAAATTTGAGATAGAAAACAAAATTTGAAGGAGGGAGCCATAAGTAAGAAAGTAGAAAAAACAAGGGTTAACGAGGCTATCAGAGCAAGAGAAGTTCTTGTTATCGGTGCTGAAGGTGAAAAACTTGGAGTGATGCCGGCTCTTAAGGCACTGCAACTTGCCAAAGAGCAGGGGCTTGATCTTGTTGAGGTAGCACCGAACGCCAAACCACCAGTTTGCAGGATTATGGATTACGGTAAGTATAAATACCAGCAGCAGAAAAAGGCACAGGAAGCAAAGAAGAAGCAGAAAGTTATAGAAGTGAAAGAAGTAAAGCTCAGGCCGAGGACTGACGAGCATGACATAAACGTCCGTATAAAACAGACACGGCGTTTCCTTGAAAAGGGCAATAAGGTAAAAGTTGTTATTATGTTTAGAGGAAGAGAACAGGCTCACCTTGAGCTTGGATATGCTCAGCTTGATAAGATTTATAAAGCTGTTGATGATATTGGCCAGATAGAAAGGAAGCCGAAAAAAGAAGGTAGAGATATGTTTATGATACTTGCTCCGAAAAAGGATAAGAAATAATAATTCCAGAGCCGGTTTAATACCGGCTCTTTTTGTGGAGATAATATGCTGCGCATCAGGCACTTAAGCCTTAAAGGATTTCTCTCTCATAAAAATACCGATTTGCCGTTTGAGGATGCTTCATACATTATTTTAGGTTCAAACGCTTCAGGAAAAACAAGCCTCCTCCGGGGTATTTTTTTCGGTCTTTTCGGAGAAGATATAGTTTTTGGCAGGCGAAATTTAATTAATCTTGTTAATCGGGAGAAAACGTCGGCTGAAGTTACTCTCTCTTTTCTTACAGGTGGACGGGAATATACCGTTATTAGGAAAATTACTCCAAAAGGTAATCAGTCTGTTGAGCTATATAGAGATGGTATCAAACATGCTACCGGTGTTAAGGTTTGCGAAGAGGTTTTAAGAAGCGATTTAGGTCTTGAGCCGGAAATTTTCAAGAATACCGTTTATGTTCCTCAAGGAGAACTGGTTACCTTCCTCGAGGGAACACCTAAAGCGAGACGGGAAATTTTAAATCGTCTGTTCGGGCTTGAAGAGATAGCAAAAAAGCACGAAACTATAAAAGCTTTTGCGAAACAGATAGAGATGGAGTTTAGTAAATTTGAATTCCAGCTTCATCAGCTTGAGAATCTTCGTCAGAAACTTTCAACTATAAATCATGAGATAAAAGAACTTGAGCGTCAAATAACTGAAGAAGAAAAGAAAACTGCCGATATGAAGATTCTGTTTTTACGCCAGAAGGAAATTTTAAGAAGTTTTGAAGAGAGAAAAGCCAGGGTAGAAGCGATAGAAAAGGAAAAAAAAATATATAAAGAGCAACTCGATAAACTTTTTTCCGAGATTGAAAAAAAGAAAAACAGACTTGTAACAATAGATAGAGAAGAGAAAAAGCTTCCTGAATTAAAGGAAAAAGTTAAAATACTGCCTGTTTTAAAAGATATTAAAGAAAAAGTAACGGAGCTTAAACTTCTTGTAGAGAGAAAGAGAAATCTTGAAGAAGAAAGGAAAAGATTTGAACTCTTAAAAAGGGAATTTTCTAAGAAGAAAGAGCGTCTTGAGTTTGTAGAGAAGGAAATCGTTCGAGCAGTCTCCGAGCTGGAGCGACTTAAAGAAAAAGTCAGCAACAAGAGGGGAATTTATGAATCGTTAAAGGTTGCAAAATCAAAATATGAAAGTTTGAATGAGAAACTTTCATACGTTCGAAAGGAGATAGAACGAAAAGAGGAAAAGCTGGAAAAGTTGCCTCTTTTTGATTTAGAAAGTCTGAAAATTCATCTTAATAAACTGGAAACGAGAATTTCACAGGTTGAAAAGGATATAGCTGAAATAGAATCTCTTCTTAAGATACATAGAGAGCGTCTTGAAAAACTTGAAGTCGGTGAGGTGGATAGGTGTCCTATTTGTGGAAGTGTTCTTTCGTCAGATAAGGTTAAACAGCTTGTTGCTGAGTCCTCTTCCTTTATAAGAGAACATGGCATTAGATTAGAGACATTGAGGAAAGAGCTTGAAAATTTGAAAAAAGAGCGAAAAAAGTTTGAAAATGATTTAAAGGAAGCATTGCTTTATTTAAAAGAACGGGAAAACCTGGAAAAGGAGCTTCTTTCGTTAAAAAATGATGAAAGCAGTATTTTCAGAGAGTTGTCAAAGCTTTCCTTTTCTCCTGAAAAATTTGCCGCGACAGAAAAAGAACTTGAAAAGCTGAAAGATAGATTTTTGTCTTTAAAAAATAATCTTTCCTCTTTAAAAAGTGAAGAAGGTCGTCTGAAACCTGAAATTGAAAAGTTAAGTGAAGAGCTAAAAGCTTTTGATGAGGAAAAGAATGCTGAGAAGATACGTTCCGCAGAAGAGGAGATTGGACGGCTGAAAACTGCCATTTCAGAGCTTAAAAAGGCTTCCGGGATAACAATCTCAACTGCTAAAGAGTTGAAGCAGGCAATAGAAGATGTAGAAGCAGCAAGGAGAGAGATAGAGAAGATTACCGCTTACATTGAAGCACGTCCCGAAATTGAGCGGGAAATCGCCCTTCTTTTAGAGAATATTGAAACTTTAAAGGAAAAGATAAAGAACTGTGATGAAAAATTGAAAGCTGTTGATTACGATAAAAGTGAGCACGAAACGATTATAAAAACTGTTGCAGATAGTGAAGAAAAACTATCTCAGGCTTTGAAGATTTTAAACGAAAAAAGAGGAACTTTAGCAGAAAAAAGAGAAACTCTGGTAACAACAGAAAAAGAGATAAAAGAGCTTGAACAGGTAAAGGAAAAGATAAAGCTTCTTAAAAGCGCTTATGACGTTATAAAACAGGTTGAATCAGGATTTCATCCGTCAACCGGTTTTGTGACAGAATTGAGGCGTCAGCTTTTGCCGGAAATAGCCAACATTTGCAAAACCATATTTGCCGAGTTTAACTTTGATTTTAGCGAGCTTACCATAGCTGAAGATTTGACGGTAGAGTTTGGCATTCCAGGACAAGGCGTCGTTACGCTTGATCAACTTTCAGGGGGACAAAAGGTCGCTTTTGCCCTTGCTTTAAGGTTTGCACTGGCAAGGAAATTTATGTCCAAATTTGAACTGTTGATCCTTGATGAGCCTACCATACATCTTGATGATGAGAGAAAAAGGGAGCTTGCAGACATACTTTTAAGCCTGAGGGGGAAAATACCTCAGATGATTGTTGTAACACATGATCCGGAACTTGAAGTTGCAGGTGATAAAATTATACGTGTTGAAAGGACTGCAAACGGTTCAACAATAAAATTTGCAGAAGGTGAGTGATGGCGAAGAAAAGTAAGATAAAAACGGTGATACAGCTTTTTTCATTGGTTCTCCTGATAAGAGATATTATGATTTTTTACAGGAAAAACAAAAAATCGATACAAACAATATATAAAGCCGGGAAAAGATTTCTTCAAAGTAAGAGGACATAATTTGAGAAGAGGGGGATACCCCCCTCAGAGTTAGAACCTCACGGTCATTGTGATTTCGCCTTTTGTTCCTGTTGCGTCGACATCTGTTAAAGTGTAGGATTTGTCAGGCATGATTACATAAACACCGGCAAATAGTGATACATTTTTTGTGTATTTGTATGAAGCGGTAAAGTCAACTTCCTGTCCTGCCGTTGCACTTCCAATATCGGTTTTCACGTAGTGGTATTGAATTCCTATTTTCATTTTTGCGATAGGTTTGAATGAAAATTTAACATAGGTATCTTTTGCTCCCTTTTTTTTGACAACGAAACCTGTGTAATAATCGCCAAGACCGAGAAATTTGTGTCCTGCCCAGTAAAGAGGGTTGAGGCTTTCGACATCGGTTGTTGTGGAGTCATCTCCCGAATAGAATTCATATCCTGCCTCTGTTCCCCATGCTTTTTTGCCCAGTTTAACTGAAATGTTATAGAAAGAGCCGTCATAGCTGCTTCCCGTGGTTGTATCTCCGCCCTGTTTTGCATATTCAAAGTTTAATCCTACTTTTCCAAAACTTGTTCCGAACATTGGTGAGATTCTTCCGTAAGCAGTCCACGGCCTGGTAGTGTACGATATTTTGTGTAAGCTTGAGAAATGGGATAACCTCCTGGGGAACACCCCACAAATACCAACCCCAGGAGGCAAAAATGGAACTACAGAAGATTTTACCAGACCTAGTTAAGGAAGTGGTAAAGCAAACCTTAGAGTCAATCATGACGGCTGAAAGAGAAGTGTTTCTTAAAGAACATGGAGGAACAAAGAACGGCTTTTACGTTAGAAACTTAGATACTGTTATCGGTAAGCTTGAAAATCTGAGAATTCCAAGAGATAGAGAGGGAAAATTCAGAACAAAGTTGATAGAACCTTATAGAAGAAGAGATATCAATCTTGAAGACTTAATACTTGGGATGTTTGCCTCTGGTATGAGTGCAAGAGCAGTAGCCCAGGCTCTTGAAAGCGTGTTTGAACTTAAATACTCACCCTCAACCATAAGCAAAATATCGCAGGTAACCTTAGAGGAAATA
>NZ_MOEN01000003.1 GCF_001968985.1 Desulfurobacterium indicum
TGAGGCTAAGGAAGAACTTCAGGATATGTTCTCCAGGAGGTACTCCTAATGGTTTACACAAAATTATTGACACAACCCATTCCTTGCATGCAGTAACCAAATTTTCCCATTCCCATTTGCCTTCCTTGCTTTTAGGAATTATGTGATCCACTGTTACATTATTATCTTTTAAGTATTTTCCACAGTAGGCACATCTAAAGTTATCTCTCAGAAAAATAGTTTTCCTTGTTGGTGAAGAGCGGCTCCACTCTTTTTTCAAAATAGCCACTTTTATTACCATAGGTGCATTATATTCTCTATTAACAGTTTTTATTGAAAAGTGCTTGTAATATTCCAGACACTCAGCTCTGCCTGTATAGGTGAGAATAAACGCTTTTGTGTGAGAAAACAGCGTAAATGGACGATACGTTATATCAAGAACAATAACCGGCCAATTTTTCAATTGTTCCTCAAAAGCAGATTTGCAAGTTTCAATTTATTGCATGAAATGTTAAAAAAGTTAATTAACCATAAATATTAATAGTTAACCTACACTGCTAAAAACTTTGTCGGCAACTTTAAACATAACATCATCGCGAACCTTAGCATATCTTGCAGTTGTGTTTGGCGATGCATGGCCTAAGAATGCCTGTATGATTCTTATGTCAACACCTCTATCAACTAAAATTGTGGCAAAAGTGTGCCTTAACTTATGGGGATGTAGTTTTACTCCTGTTTCTTCGGCTATTCTGTTAAAGATGTATTTCGCCCCCTGGTAGGTTAAAGGAAACAGTTTTTCACCGTCTAAAGAGTTTATGTATGTTTCAAGTTCTCGTGAAAAATCTTCCGGAAGAGGTATAAATCTCTCCTTACCTCCCTTTCCAACAACTCTTAAGACTTTTCTTCCCTTTGCAGTAACTATGTCTTTTTTATTTAAGGATAAAAGTTCTGAGATACGCAGTCCGCAGAAAAGGATTGTTTTCACCATTAAATAATCTCTATAACACCTCTTTCTGGCCGCCTGAAAAACCTTATTCACTTCTTCGTAAGAAAGTGCTTCTGGAACTTTTTGTTTAACCTTTCTTATCCTTAAAGACTTTTTAACAGGATTGTTTTTTATAACTTCCATGTCAACTAAAAAGTTAAAAAATGAGTTGAGGGCAGAAAGACGCCTGTTTATGAGAGAAGGACTGCAGTTTAAACTTCCTCTAAAGATCATGATGTCTGATGTTTTTATCTCTTCTACTTCTTTGTCACCTATCAGTTCTTTGAAAATAGATAGATCCTTTCTGTATTCTTTGATAGTTCTTTCAGCCAGTTCCTTTGATTTAAAGTTGAGAAACAGTTCAACTGCCTGAGAAAACTTCATATTGCCCCCAAGAGATTGATTAGCAATATCTTTCCTCTATACTCGAATTTTATCATTGACTATAACAAATGTCAATTTTCTATAGTCATTCTTTCTGAACATCGACTGAAACACAGTTGTCTGTCTGAACTCGCCTCGGCTACCTACATTTATTAACCATAAATATAAATAGTTAATAGAAAAATAGCCATATATTTTACCTATAACAGAACAGTAAATATAAATATACTCTCCAAAAGCAAAATTCGCTTGAAGGGCGAATGGTTCGATATTTTTGAGAATATCCGGATATAGCTAACCATAAAATTTTATAGTTATAAATATTTGTTAAGGATATTAAGAAGATCAGGCAAAAATTTAGTAATAGAAAAAATTTGAAGGAGGTACCAGTATGACTCGTCAGGTCTCAATGAGAGAGAAAGGAATCCTCATTATTGAAATAGCATCGTTTTTAATTGCTTCATTTTTTACTGGTATTTTGACAGTGGCTATTTTCCCATTCTGGATGTTGATTTCAACGGTTTTAGACATGGCAGAATAAAAACTTAACAAAGTATTGACATTTTCCTCCTTATCATAATTAAAACTTTAAGGAGGAAAAAAATGAGAAAATTTGTTGCTCTCGCAACGGTTGCTGCTGTTTTAAGTTCCTGCGGCTTAAAAAGAAACTGTTTGAAGACCACCCCTGAAAAACCTGTAACTATCACTATCATTCACATGAATGATATCCACTCTCACTTAAAATCGGACAGAAGAAAGTTGCTGTTTAACGAAAAAAAATACTATGTTTATATGGGAGGTCTAAACAGAGCAATAACGAAAATAAAAGAATTACAGAGGCAGTCTGAAAATCCTGTAATTCTTAATGCCGGAGATATGATTCAGGGCACGCTCTATTATGTTCTGTTTCATGGCAACGCTACGGCAGATCTTCTCAATCTTATTAAGTGGGATGCCGTTACAATCGGAAATCACGAGTTTGATAATGGAGACAGAGGCTTAAAACTGTTTTTAGATAGATTGAAAGCACCTGTGGTAAGTGCAAATATTGTTCCTGAAAAAGATAGTTCACTCTACGGATATTGGAAACCTTACAGAATAATTAAAAGAGACGGTGAAAAGATTGGCATCATAGGTATAGGGTATTCTCAGAAGACTAAAAATTCTTCCAACCCTGGGAAAGATATAAAGTTTTTAGATGAAAAGGCAACAGTAAGAAAATACATTTCTGAGCTGAAGAATAAGGGAGTTGATAAGATTATTGTCCTTAGCCATTTTGGAATGAAAAACGACATATCTATGGCAAAAGAAGTTAAGGGAATTGATGTCATTATTGATGGAGATTCCCATTCTCTTCTTGGTAATTATACTGCTTATGGTTTAAAAAGTGCCTATCCAACCTATCCAGTTACAGTTAAATCTCCAGACGGCAAAAAAGTTTGTGTTGCTTCTGCCTGGGAATATGGATATGCCGTTGGGGACTTAAAGGTAAAATTTGATGCAGATGGAAACGTGATAGATTGTAATGGTGTTTCAACAGTTGTTCTTAAAGATAAATTTTTGAAAAAGGAAAACGGGAAGAAAGTTCCTGTTTCAATAGAAGAAAGGATAGCAATAGGTAAAGAGATAGCAAAAAGTGATGGGAAACTTGAGGTATTACCGGCAGATAAAGATGCCACAAGAATTCTTGCCAGATACTCTTCTAAGGTTGACAGATTAAAGAAACAGGTAATAGGAGTATCTGCCCAATTTCTAGGACACAATAGAATACCAGGGGATAAATGGGATGGAGTCAGCTACCTGCCTGAGCACGGAAGTGAAATTGCTCCTCTTGTTGCAAAATCTTTCTACCTGAAGGTCAAAGATGCAGATATTGCTATTCAAAACGCAGGTGGCGTGAGAACTCCTTTAGATGAAGGGAATATTACTATCGGAGAAGTTTATAAAATGTTGCCTTTCAGCAATACTCTCTACACGATAAAAATGACTGGAAAAGAGGTGAAGCAGGTCCTTGAAGATGCAATTTCAAACTTTATGGATAAACACGGTTCTACCGGTTCTTTCCCTTATGTTTATGGGATTCGATACGATGTTGATCTGAGTAAACCTTACGGAAGCAGAGTCTATAACATAGAAATCATGGAGAGAAGGACAGGAATCTGGCATCCAATAAAAATGAATAAACTTTACACAGTGGTAACTAATAGTTACGTTGCTTCAGGCAAGGATGGATACGTAACATTCGTAACAGCGCAAAAACTTCACGGTAAAGGGGTGAATACCTATTTTGGATATGCAGAAAGTTTTGTGGATATGGTTAAAAATTTAACGGCTCAAAGAAAAAAACTTAAAGAGTTACCTTTAAATGAAAAACCGGTGCAGCATTTTAGAAGATAGGGGAAATTCCCCTATCTTAAAAATTTTTTCCCTTTTGCCGATAACAGTTTCAAATGAGGTAAAGGGGAAAACAATGAGAAAGATTGATAATCTGCTGTTCTTCTATGAGCTTTACCTTGAAGGGTTGGATGAGAGAAATCTTCTTCAATGGAGTATGGTTCTTGATGTCCGTAGCGAAATTGAAAAGTATCTTAAAAGAAAGAAGGAAGTTCCTTCTGCAGCAAGAAGAGTCATAAACAGGCTTGATGAAATATTGAAAAGAAAGCTTTCAAGAGCTTATTCATACGTTAACTTCGAAAGGTTGAGGGAAATGCAATTTCCCAAACCTTCTCCAGAGTTATGGTGGTACTATCCCGAGCACTTTTCATATCAGAATATTCACTTACAAACTGTTTAGTAGAGCAATTTTACCGTTCCATTTAATATTATTTTACCGTTTTCTATTTTTACTTTGAAAGCTTTAAATTCAACTCCTTTATCAAGTGCCATGTAGAAAGTTTCGGCGAACTGCGGATCTGTTTGCTCGTTAGGCTTGAAAAACTTAGCATCTCTTAAAATCATCAGAAGTATATATGTGCAAAATCCTTTTTCTTTTAGCCTTATAAGTTCTTCCAGATGCTTTTTTCCTCTTTTAGTGGGAGCGTCAGGAAAAAGGCAAATTTCATCTTTCCGCAGATTACACCCTTTAAGTTCAACGTAGTGGCTTCCATCGACTAAAAAGTCTATTCGACTTTTCCCGATAGTTACCTCTTTTTTTAAACTTTTCGGGATAAAACCTAAAATACCCTGTTTTATAGCAGCTTCTCCAATTAAAGAATGAATGGAAGTATTTAGCAATATAAAACCTTCTTTCATTTTTGCCGCTATAAGTTTTGAGTCTGTTTTAAGATGAGGAGGATTTAATGAGATCAGAATTTTCCTACCTTTTACAAGAATTTCCTTCAACCTTCCGGTATCAGCAATATGACAGGTTATGATTTTTCCGTTTAACAGACATTCACCTACAAAACGGTTTTTTCTTTGAAGGAAAGTAGCTTCTTTTAAGTTTCCAAACTTTTCTGAAAGATCAAGAAGTACTGCCATTCATCAACCTGAAAGGAGGGGAAAAACTCCCCCCTTTAAAGTGATTTTTGAATTTCAAAATCAATGTCTTTACCTAAATGGCCTGTAGCATTTGCAACGTGAACAATGACATTCTTCGTTTTCGGATTGTATTCAAGAACAGTTATTCCACAGTTTGCCTGCTTAAATGCCCAAAACTTATTGAGGTCTGTCTCCAGAACATGGCACATTATAACTTTATTTGTAGCGTCATGACCCACTATAACAATTAAGTCATCATCATCAAACTGAGACACAACTTTTTCAAAAGCTTTTACAGCTCTGTCATAAACGTCCTGGAGGGTTTCTCCACCTTCTCCCGGCATTCTCACTTCTGCCGGTTTTTCTCTCCATAGCTTTAAAAGTTTTGGATATTTTTTCTCTACGTCACTTGCTAAAAGTCCTTCCCATTCTCCGTGGTCAATTTCTTTAAAACCTTCTTCTGTTTGAACAGAAAGATTATGATGCTTTGCTATTTCGGCCGCAGTGTCGTAACACCTTTTGAGAGGACTGGCAAAAACTGCCTTTACGGGAAAATTCTTCAAAGCCTCTCCTGCTTTTCTTGCCTGTTCCTTTCCCTCTTCGTTTAACGGAATATCCATCTTCCCCTGATATCTTCCTTCTGCGTTCCAGACAGTTTTTCCATGTCTGACAAGTATTATTTTTGGCATACTTCTCTCCTGCTTATTCTATTGTCATTATTACTTCGTCAGGGTTAATCTGATCACCGGGCTTTACATAGATAGCTTTAACAGTTCCACTTATAGGTGCGTGGACTTCGTTCTGCATTTTCATCGCTTCAACAATGGCAACAACGTCTCCTTCGTTAACCTGATCACCTTCTTTAACTTTTATCTCAACAACCTTTGCAGGCATTGGTGATGTAACGTCACCTTCTTTTATTGCCTTTGGACGTTTAGAACTACTTGTAAGTCCACCGCTGATTTCTACTTCTCCGGCAGTCGGAACAACTTCAACGAGTGGTTCGACGACAACTTCTTCAAGCCTACCGTCTATCTTAATGAAATAAGGTTTTTTTCCGTCAGTTTTGTGTCCAACGCCTGCAATCTTTACATGGTAGCTTTCACCGTGAACGTTGATAATAAATTCTGTCGGAGCAAGAGGTTGAGGACACAGCTTTTCTTCCTCGAGCGTATCTGCAAGATCTTCTTCAGAAATCGCAGGAATCTCTCCTTTCTCAACTTTTTCTCTCCATTCAAAAAACTCTTTTGCAACCTGTGGAAAGAGGCAGTAAGAAAGAACATCTTCTTCGGATCTTGCAAGGCCTTCGATTTCCTTTCTTCTCCGTTCTAGTTCAGGTTCAAGCAAATCTGCAGGCCTGCAGGTAATAGGCTGCTCATCTCCAAGAATTTTTTTGATAATCTCTTCTTTTATTGGAGCTGGAGGTTTACCGTAAAGTCCTTTTACATAATTCTTGGTTTCCTGAGTAATCATCTTATATCTTTCACCTGCAAGAACATTAAGAACTGCCTGTGTTCCGACTATCTGACTTGTAGGTGTAACAAGGGGAGGATAACCGAGATCTTCTCTAACTCTTGGAATCTCCTTTAAAACTTCTTCTAATCTATCAAGAGCGCCCTGTTCTTTAAGTTGATTGACAAGGTTTGACATCATTCCGCCGGGGATTTGATGTTCAAGAACTCCTGCATCTACACCTTTAAAATTCATGTCATATTTTTGGTAGTGTTTCCTTACTTCTTTAAAGTGTTTTGCCATTTTTGCAAGAGCTTCTTTATCAAGATCTATTTCATATCCAAGTTCTTTTAGAACATAAGCCATCGTTTCGGTAGCCGGGTGTGAAGTATCTGAAGCCATTGGTGAAATGGCAACATCAAAAAGATCTGCTCCAGCTTCGGCTGCTTTGAGCTGTGTCATCTCAGCCATACCACTCGTGCAGTGGGTATGAATATGAACAGGAAGACCTGTTTCTTCCTTTATCGCCTTTACAAGGGAATATGCCTTTTCTGGAGACAAAAGGCTCGCCATGTCTTTTATCGTTATGATATCAACACCCATGTCCTTGTATTGAAGAGCAAGTTCAACGTATAGATCTTCAGTGTGAACGGGACTTATTGTGTAAGATATCGCTCCTTCTACTATCTTCCCGCATTCTTTCGCCGTTTCTACAGCAACTTCAACGTTTCTAAGGTCATTAAGAGCATCAAAAACCCTGAAAACATCTATCCCGTTTTCGGCTGCTTTTCTTACAAAAGCTTTAACAACATCATCAGGGTAATGTCTGTAACCTACCAGATTTTGACCTCTCAAAAGCATTTGAAGCTTTGAGTTCGGCATAAGTTTTCTCAGGATTTTTAATCTTTCCCATGGATCTTCTCTTAAAAATCTCAGGCAGGCATCAAATGTAGCACCTCCCCACATTTCAACAGACCAAAAACCTGCTTTGTCAATAACAGGTGCTATATCTATCATGTCTTTTGTCTTCATCCTCGTGGCAAAGAGAGACTGATGGGCATCTCTCAATGTTACGTCTGTAAACTGGAGTTTCTTTTCCATGCTCAATCCTCCTGATTAAAGTCCGTGGTGTGCTGCAATCGCAGCAGAAAGAGCCAAAGCAAGTATTTCTGGATCAGGCTCTTTGATAAAAGTAAATTCTTTTATCTTTCTATCTATGAAGGATGTGTCAAACTTACCGTGAATGAACTCCGGATCGTTTAATATCTTTTTAAAGAAAGGAATTGTTGTAGGAACACCTCTAATTACAAATTCATCAAGTGCTCTTCTTGAACGTCTTATAACTTCATCCCAGTTTCTTCCCCAAACTATTAACTTGGCAATCATGGAATCATAGTAAGGAGGAATTTTGTAACCTTTATAGACAACTCCATCAATTCTAACACCTATACCACCAGGAGAGTAGTAAGCTGTAACTGTTCCAGGAGAAGGAACAAAATCTCTTGTGACATCTTCCGCATTGATTCTAAACTGCATTGCAAAACCGTATATGTTTACACTCTTTTGAGAAAAGGAGAGGTTCATACCAGCTGCTATTCTTATCTGTTCTTGAACAATGTCTATACCTGTAACGGCTTCTGTTATGGTGTGTTCAACCTGAAGTCTCGGGTTCACTTCCATAAAGTAAAACTTTCCATATTTATCCATTAAAAATTCCCAAGTTCCAACACCATAATAGCCGATTTCTCTTGCTACTCTTACGCATATCTGCCCAAGTTTTTCTCTCTGTCTTTTCGTAAGAACAGGAGATGGAGCAATCTCAAGCACTTTCTGGTGGCGTCTCTGCATGGAACAGTCTCTTTCACCAAGGTGAACTACGTTACCGTTTTTGTCAGCAATTATCTGAATTTCTATGTGTCTTGGTTCTTCTATATACTTTTCAATAAAAACTTCTCCTTTACCAAAAGCGGCTTCCGCTTCGGCAACGGCAGTTTTAAATTGACTAACAAGTTCCTTTTCGTTTCTGGCAACTCTTAAACCTCTACCGCCGCCGCCGTGAGATGCTTTTATCATAACGGGATAGCCTATTTTTTTTGCAAGTTCCTTGGCCTCTTCAATATCACTTACCGCTCTGTCACTTCCTTCTGCAACCGGAACACCCAGTTCTTTCATAACCTTTTTTGCTTTAAGTTTGCTTCCGAACATTTTTAAATGTTCCACAGAAGGTCCTATAAATTCAACACCTTTTTTTCGACAGTACTCGGCGAAATCAGGCCTTTCTGAAAGGAAACCGTATCCAGGATGAATAGCATCAACACCTGCACGACGAGCTATGTCAACTATTTTGTAATAATTCAAATAGGCTTTAACTGGATCTCCATGAATCATATAGGCTTCATCTGCTTTTTTAACGTGAAGGGAATTCACATCTGCTTCAGAATAGATAGCAACTGTTTTAATGCCAAGTTCTTTACATGCACGAATCACTCTTGTAGCTACTTCACTTCTGTTAGCTATAAGAATCTTTTTAAACATAGTGCCTCCAGATAAGTAACCTTAGAAGGATGTTGGAGTATAAGCCGGCAAACATATCATCCACAGTTATACCAAAACCACCTGGTAACTTTTCGAATAACTTAATAGGTGGTGGCTTCATTATATCAATAATTCTAAAGATTACCAAAGCGGCCACCACTACGGGAAGGGTTGCTTTTATACCTAACATGGCAATTTCCATTCCAATTATTTCATCAATAACAACACTATCTGGATCTTTATCATCTAACTGTTCAGATAGAGATTGAGACGAAACTACACTCGAAACAAATGTTACTGCAACAATTAGCAATTGATAAACAATATTTTCTGGCCAGAAAAAATAAAGAAAAATAGCCGCAACGATGGATCCCCAGGTTCCCGGCATTTTGGGTAACTTACCACTGTAAAATCCCGTAGCTATAAATTCCCATATTTTTTTCACCTAATTCCTCCTTCGGGTAAAAGTGTCATTTGAATATAATTATCTTTCAGGAATTCTATTCCTTCCAAGAACTTTTCAAGTGTTAACTCTTCAATTTCCCTTATAAACTCTTCGTAATAGTTTAGATTTTCAAAAATGGTAGCAGAATATCCAAGTTCCTCGGCTTCAGATTCCACGCTTTCTCTCTTGAAAATTTCTGTTTTTAAAACCTTTTTCTTTGCAAGTTCAAAAGTGTCTTTGTCTATAGATGATTTAACGATATCCAATGCTTTATCCTTAAAAATTTCTACCTTTGAAGGCTCAGTTATTCCATAAATGTAAAACAGACCTGAAGAGAGAAATAGATCCTTTGCTCCTACTGCAGCATAAGCTATCTGGTTTTCTACTATTTTCTGGTAGAAAGCAGAACTTTTACCGTAAGAAAGATAAGATTCAAGAACGCTTAATACAGCAATATTAACGTCTTGAGAAAGCCCAGGAAGTTTCCAGCCTATAAGAACGTGAGCATTGGCTACCGCCGGATGTTTAACAATTTCATTTTCGGGTTTAAGTTTTGGCTCTACAACATACGGAGGAATATTTGTTTCTCCTGAAGACAGGTTTATCAACTCTTCTTTAACTAAAGAAAAGAGCTTTTCTTCATCGATATTGCCAGTAACGACAACCGTCAGATTGGATGCATGATAATTCTTTTTATGAAATTCCTTTAAATCTCTATCGGTAAATGACTGTACAGTATCTTTAAATCCTAAAATGGGATAACGGTAATTCACTTTCTCAAAAACTCTCTTATAAAAATTCCTCCAGAATATCTGCCTCGGATCATTCTCTGAACGGGCTATTTCTTCAAGCACTATCGGCTTTTCCTTCTCAACCATTTCGGGTAATAATAAAGGATAAAAAACAAGCTCCTTTAAAAGCTTGACAGCGGTGAAAACATGGTCTTTGGGAATCGTTATGTAATAGTATGTATAATCATAAGATGTTGCTGCGTTTATTTCTCCTCCGTTATTTTCAACAATTTGTTCTATAATCCCCGGTGGATAATTACGAGTTCCATTGAAAACCATATGTTCAAGGAAATGAGCAATACCTCTGTTTTCAGCATCCTCCCAGAGTGCACCCGCTTTAAGCCAGAATTGAACGGAAACCGAAGAAACATCTTTCCTGCTTTTCAAAATAACATTTGCACCATTTTCAAGCCTTTCAATAATCATGTTAACTCCATAAATTTAAGTTCTCGAAAGCAATTATAAACTATAAAGAGGTTCTGGTAATGAACGTGCTTATTATAGGAAAAGGTAAAAGTGGTCTATCTGCCGGAAGGTTGCTTGAAAAAAATGGTTACTCTGTCTTTTATTACGATGATAGGGAAGATTGTGAAATTCCCGAAGATGTGAGTTTTGTGATTAAGTCTCCCGGGATTCCTCAATCTCACCCAGTAGTAAGCTGTTTCAGAGAAAAGAATGTAGAAATTTTAGGTGAAGTAGAAATAGCTTCAAGATATATGAAAGGAAAAATAGTAGGCATCACAGGGACAAACGGTAAAAGCACAACAACCGCTCTTGTTTATCATGTGTTGAAGAAATTATGGAAAGGTAAGGTTTTCATCGGTGGTAATTTCGGTATTCCGGTTTCTGAGTTTGCACCTGAAACGGACAAAACTTCAATATCCGTAATAGAACTTTCAAGTTATCAAATAGAAGATCTGAAAGATTTTAAGTGTGATGTCTCTACGATACTAAATATTACTCCTGATCACTTAAACAGATACAAAACTTTCGAAGAGTATGCACAGGCGAAACTGAAATTGCTAAAACTTACTAAACAAAATGTAATTTTAAATGCCGACGATCGGTTATTAAAGGATTTCTTAAAAGAAAAGAATGTTTTTACTTTCAGTATGGAAAAATCTGCCGACGCCTTTTTCGATGGAGAAAAAATAGTTGTAAGAGATTTCTCTCTACCGGTCTCTTCCCTTCCCGTAAGAGGATACCACAATATTCAAAATTTCATGGCAACGTTATTAATACTTCAATCTTTGGACATAAATCTTAACGAGGCAGTTAACGCGTTACAGGATTTTAAAGGATTGGAACACAGACTCGAATTTGTAAAAACAGTAAACGGAATAACATTCATAAATGATTCAAAATCAACAAACGTTGACTCTCTGGAAAAAGCCCTTTTAAGTTTTGATAAAGTTATTCTTATCGCCGGCGGAAAAGATAAGGGAATAGATTTCAGTCCCATCAAAAATCTGGTTAAAGAAAGGGTGAAGAAAGCATTTTTTTTAGGAGAAACTGGGAGGAAATTGGAGAAATTGTTTTCCAACGTAACAGAAACTGAGTTTAAAGCAACATTAGAAGAAGCTGTTTTCTCTGCCTATAATGCAGCCAAAAGTGGAGATATTATTCTCTTTTCTCCAGGTTGTTCAAGTTTTGATATGTTTAAAAACTTTGAAGAGAGAGGTAAAATTTTCAAACAAATTGTTGAGGAATTGAAATGAAATCAGATGCCCTTGGAAAAGTAATATTCGTAGTATCGGTAATACTAACAGTAATAGGTCTAATTTTTATATATACGGGAAGCTCTTATTTTTGTAGAATGAAGGGAGAATCCCCTTATTACCTGTTTGTTAAGCAACTAATAACTTTTATCCTGAGCCTTATAGTCTGCTATGTAACCTATAAATTTTTTGATTATAAGAAGCTTAAAAATAAAGGATGGCTCTGGTCAGTTTACGGTCTTACAATTTTTATTCTAATTTTTGTTCTTCTATTTGGAAAAGAGGTTAACGGTGCAAGAAGCTGGATAAAGATAGCAGGAATATCCCTTCAACCTGCAGAGTTTGCTAAAGTGTCTCTCATAGTATTTGTAGCAAGTTATCTTGAAAGAAAATGGTATGAAATTGAGAATGACATGTCCGTATTTGCAGGATTTATGTTCCTTGTATTTTTGCCTATTTTTCTGATTCTTGCAGAAAAAGATCTTGGTTCTGCTATGATAGTTTTTATTTCCATATTTGCAATGATATTTATTACAGGTTTTCGTCTCACGTATATTTTTACACCTCTTGCAATCGGAACTTTTATGTTTGTTATTGCCGTGATAACAGCTCCCTATCGTATAGCAAGAATAAAAATGTTGTTTAATCCTTTTGCTTTCTATAAAGCTCCCGGTAAAAACGATAGCTATCAGCTGGTGCAGGCACTTGTTTCGTTTGCAAAAGGTGGCATAACAGGCGTAGGTATCGGACAGGGACAGCAGAAGCTTGCATTTTTGCCTCTTGCTTTCAGTGATTTTATCTACGCCCACATAGGTGAAGAGGGTGGTTTCATAATGGCACTTATCGTTCTTCTTCTTTTCTTCACAATTCTTGTTGTCGGACTTATGATTGCCGACAGAACCGACGATAAGCTCGGAAAATTTTTATCTCTCGGCCTCACGTTGTATATATTTCTTGAAGCAATCGTTCACATAGGTGTAAACATAGGTGTAGTTCCCACCACGGGTATCACTCTTCCATTTGTAAGTCAGGGAGGAACATCTCTAATTTCAATGTATATAGCTGTGGGATTGTTAATGAGTATAGCCCGCTCATTGCCAGAGAAGAGCCGTGTGAATTTCGAAAAAATAGACCAGGGAAGTTATAGATGAGAATTGTTGTAGCCGGCGGTGGAACCGGAGGACATTTCTTTCCGGCAGTTGCCGTTATCAAAGAACTTATAAGAAATGGTGATAAAGTTTTATACATAGGAACAGAAAGAGGAATAGAGTATAGGAAAAGCGAGCTTATTCCATGTGAAAAGCAATTTATAAATGTTTCGGGAGTAAGTGGAAAAACACCTCTAAAAATGTTGAAAGGAGGCTTCTCTATCCTATCTTCAACCGTTAAAGTTATTTCAATGATCAAACGGTTTAAACCAGAAAGAATACTCATTTTTGGAGGATATGTTTCAATACCGGTCGGTTTTGCAGCAAAGTTTGCAGGAGTTCCTCTTGTCATACACGAGCAAAATTCCATACCTGGAAAGACGAACAAACTTTTAAGTAATTTTGCAAGGAAAATTCTTATAGCAAACAGCTACTGCCTTAAATTTTTCCCGGAAGGGATTTTAACCGGCAATCCTCTGAGAGAAGAAATTTTAAAGTGTAAACTTTCCAAATCTTACGCAAGAAGCATTCTGAACCTTGATAAAGAGAAATTTACCATATTGGTTTTCGGCGGAAGCCAGGGAGCCTTGTTTTTAAACAAAATTGTTCCGGAAGCGCTGAAAAATTTTGAAAATAAAAGTAGCATACAGGTAATTCACGTTTCTGGAGAAGGGAAAGAAAATAGTTTACAGGAAAAATATGACAGACTTGGAATAAAAGCTCTGGTTATACCTTTTACAGAAGAACCCTGGCTACTTTATAGAAGCACTGATGTTGCCATTTCAAGAAGCGGTGCCCTTGCTCTGTCTGAACTCTGTTATTTTGGCATTCCTTCTATATTTATACCTTATCCTTATGCGGTAGACGACCATCAGTATTACAATGCAAAACCTGTAGCGGAAAAAAACGGATGCTTCCTTGTGAGGCAAACCGAAATAGACGGTAAAGGTCTTGCAAATTTGTTAAAAAAACTTTACACTGATGAGACCTTGAGAAGCTCTTTTTCTTCTATCATGAAATCATTTGCCATTCCAGATGCAACCTTAAAAGTGGTAAGAGAGACGGAAAATGCAGGAAGTTGAAAAGATACTGGAAGCTGTTATTTTTGTTTCAGAAGAACCTGTAACAATAGAAGAAATTGCCAGAAAACTTGAGCTTAACATAGACGAACTACAGAAAGCATTCAAACGCATAAAAAGTAAATATTCAGATGGCGGCGTAATTCTAAAAGAGGTAGCGGGTGGCTACAAGTTTTATACCGCGCCTGAAATATCTTCTTACGTCAAAAAGTTTGTTGAGGACAAACCGATAAAGCTTTCCAAACATTTGCTTGAAGTTCTTGCCATTGTTGCTTACAAGCAACCGGTAACAAAGAAAGAAATTGAGACCATCCGGGGAAGAACTGCCGACGGTGCAATTAAAAGTTTACTCGAAAAGCGGTTAATACAGGTTGTTGGACGGAAGAAAGGTCCTGGAAGACCAAAACTTTACGGAACAACCAATGACTTTCTCGTTCACTTTGGACTGAAAAGTATAGAGGATCTGCCATCAGTTGATCTGGAGGAGTTATTTGAATAAGGAATGGATAGAGGAAGCGATTGATATACTTTATGAAGATGAAGAGATAGTTGAAAATGTATCCGGAAATTTTCTCACTTTTGTGGAAGAAAGACTTCCGGAGTTTGCCAAAAGATTGCCGGAAAACTTGAGAGAATCAGACTTTTTTGAGATAATTAATATACTGAGAGATAAAATTATTGAGGGTAAAATAAACAGAGTTAAAAATATCCTGGAGGGAAAGATGGGTGTTGTTACTGTTACCTTTGAGTATGGTTCTAAAGGCCTGGAGTTTGCTAAAGAATTGGCAAAACTTACTGGATACGATGTTCTTTATAAAGAAATCCTCATTCAGACAGCAAAGAGATTGGGACTTCCCACCGATAAATTTGAAGATTTTGACGATTTTAACTATCTTGCTGCCAAGCTTTCTCTAGCGGATTTTCTCCAGTTCAGCAGAAAATTTCTCGACTTTTCCATACTAAAAGGAGAGAGCGAAGAGGAAAAAGAGGTGACGTTTGAGGAATTTAAGGAAATGCTCGTGAAAGTTATTATGAATATGGCTTTCTCAAATAACGTTATCCTTGTAGGACATGCTGCCTGCGCAATCTTAGCAGAATATCCAAATACCGCTCATATAAAAATAGAAGCTCCTATGGATTACCGTGCAAAAATGTGTGCTGAAAAACTCGGTATTTCTATCGAAGAAGCAATAGAAAGGATTGAACAGTTAGATGAAAGAGAGCTGAAATTTTACAAAGATATTGCAGGTGTAGATATCAGAAAGATAGACCTTTTCCACGTTAAATTTAATTCTGCTAAGTTAAGTCCTGCAACAGCGGCAAAGGTAGCCTATGAACTTGTTAAGAAAGTTGCAAACGACTAATCTAAACCTCAGTAATAGATAAGAAAAAAGGGGGGCTGCCCCCCTTTTTTATTTTTTATCCGACAAAGCTATAACTCCAGGCAATTCTTTTCCTGCCAGGAACTCAAGGAAAGCACCGCCACCAGTAGAAGCATGATCTACCGAATGTTCAAGGCCTAAAAGCTCAAGAGCAGCAACACTATCTCCGCCGCCGACAATTGTCAAAGCTTCCTTTTTAGAAGCAACCAGCTTTCCTATTTCCATGGTTCCAAATCTGAACTTCTCCATCTCAAAAACACCCATAGGACCGTTCCACACTATCGTTTTTGCGTCTGCCATTGCCTCTTCAAAAAGCTTTGTGGTAGCAGGTCCTATGTCCAGTCCCATCATATTTTCAGGAATCTCTTTAAACGTTGTTAACTTAACTTCCGTATTTTCTTTAAACTCTTTAGCATTCATGCTGTCAACTGGAATATACAGTTTGACACAGTTTCTATCGGCCTTTTCCATTATCTCTTTCGCAGTTTCTATAAAATCATCTTCAACGAGAGATTTTCCAACCTCATAACCAGCAGCTTTTAAAAACGTGTAAGCCATGCCGCCACCTATAAGCATCTTATCGACAACTTTAAGCAGATTTTCAATCACTTGAAGTTTACTAGAAACTTTAGAGCCACCAATGATTAAAACAAACGGTCTGTCTGGATGCTCAAGAACTTTTTGAAGATACTCTATCTCTTTATGAAGCAAGAAACCAGCAACTGCAATATTCACAAATTTTGTTATTCCATAAGTTGATGCATGCTTTCTGTGAGCAGTCCCAAAAGCATCGTTAACATATATGTCTGCAAGTTTAGCCAGCTTTTTTGCAAATTCTTCGTCATTTTTTGTCTCTTCAGGATAAAATCTCACATTCTCAAGAAGGGCAACTTCACCGTCAGAAAGACTGTTTACTTCTTTCTCTACCTCTTCTCCTATGCAGTCTGGAATAAACTTCACAGGCTGTTCCAGAAGTCTTGCCAGCCTTTCGGCAACAGGTTTTAAAGTGTAACGGGGATCTCTTCCTTTTGGTCTGTCAAGGTGGGAACAGAGAATGATTCTGGCACCGTGATCAATAAGGTAGTTAATTGTAGGTAGAGCCGCTCTGATTCTTTTGTCATTCATTATTACTCCGTTGTCTATCGGTACGTTAAAATCAACTCTTACAAAAACTTTTTTCCCTTTTAACTCTGAAGGGGGAATATCCTTCAAACACATTTTATTGAACATGCTTTTACAAACTGCCATTCTCTCTCCTCCTCATAAGAATGCTTACCGAATTATATTCAATTATTCGTTATTTGGAAGATTTAAGCCAGTCCCCTTAAAGTGTTAGCGATGTGTCCGGTTCGATTTATCCCTGAAAATATCTTTTCCATTTCCTCTTCCGTGTATGTTTTATAGACAAAATCAAACCTTGGAATAAAAGGAGGTAAATCCTTTCTCAATCTGTTCAAATTGAAAGCTCTATCCCAAAGAAGAATTGTTCTACAATTTTCAAATTCCACTTTAAACCTATCCTTTATTTTTCCAGCAACTTTTTCTATCCTGTAATCAGAAAGGCATTTTTCGAATATTTCCATATTTTTGTTTGGGCAGAAAAAGAAAACTTTCTTAATACATGTTTGAGACTGGAAAAGCGGTGTATCCTGATAGATGGTAATAATGTCACAAAAATCAGATAGTGATTCTATATTCTGCCTATCATCTTCAACACTTATCGTTAGATAAGAAAAATGGTTTTTTAGGAAAACGGCACTTTCCCTGTTAAGAGTATAAATTGTGTAATCGGCAAATAGATTTAACCCATTAAGTTCTTTAAGCATTTCAATCCCGTAATAGTGGGGAACCAGAATGTTTTTAATACCTATCTTAAATGCCTGATGAACAAACTGGCGAAAACTCTCTTCTTCATATGTTTTCAAAATCAACGGCATAACCAAACCGAGGGACATCCCCTTTTCAATAAGCTCTTTCAAAAGATTAATATTAAAAGTTTTAACGAAGAGTACAAAATCTTTTTTCAGCCGTTTTGAAAACTTTAAAAATGCCGGAAGATTATTTTTATCTACAACAAAAATAGCAGATAATCTTTTTTCGTTTTTAAAGCTTTTCTCAAAAGTTCTATAATGTTTTTTCGGAAATAGATCCTTTTCAATTAGTCTAAACAGCTCCTTTCTTATCTTTGAAAGCTCGCTTCGCCTTACGAAGAATTCTTCCTCAATTTTTACGCTGTTTATTACTGCTTCAAAGGAAAAATCCCCGCTTTTTTTAAATTCTTTAATAATGTCATCGGCACAAATAGGTGCCTTCTGAGCAGGTTCGGTTCTCATAGAAAAAAAGTAAGATTTTGCGACCTCTCTAACACGATTTTCTGCTTTTACATCTATTGACCCTTCTCTTAACCTGATGGAAAGAAAGATTTGAGGTTTAAAAGGCTTCAGATTATAAACTTTTACGGGAAACCTGTTTTGAACTCTTACGGAATGAACAAGATAAACTTTACTCCCTTTTCGAAAACGTTTATGCAAAGAAATAAAAACAGTATTTCCCTTTACATTTAAAACTTTTGCAGGCACAGGCTCCTTATTTTCAAAAATCAGGATACCATCATGCCTGCTTAAAGGAAACGAAAGCCTATCAAGAATCATCTGTCCTTTTTTAGCACTTTTAACCTTTCCTATAAACAGTCCGTAATTCCCGGGAAAATTGGGATCTATCGAATCATCAGGATGATCGGTAACAAAATAACCATTCCACCTTTTTCGTGAAAAGACAATAGCAGATAGTTTTTTTAATCTTTCACGTTCCTTTTTATCAAGAAAAATCTTTCCTTTCGCGATATCTATAAATTGTCTGTAAACAAAAGCGTTAACAGCTACGTAAAGCTCATCTTTTAATCTACCTTCTATCTTTAAACTATCAATTCCTATCTCGTAAAGTTTCTTAACAAAATCAAAACCTGCAAGATCTTTAAGATTAAAAGCAAATCCATTCACATCACCTTTAAAAAGCATCCTGCATACCTGAGAACATTTGCCTCTGTTTCCAGAATTTCCTCCGAGGAAAGAAGAAGCAAAACAGTATCCGGAGAAGGAAAAACAGATAGCGCCATGTATGAAAACTTCCAGCTGAATTGAGGATGCCTTCCTTATACTTTCTATCTCTTTTAAAGTTAATTCCCTTGAAAGGATAACCCTTTTAAAGCCAAAATCCTCTGCAAACTTAATGCCGCTTACATTGTGAAAACCCATCTGTGTGCTTGCTATTAGAGAAACCTTGGGAAATTCCCTTTTTATTAAAGAGGCAAGACCTATATCCTGAACAATAATTCCGTCCGGTAAAAAATCATATATATCGTCAATAATCTTAAAAACTTGATCTATTTCTTTTTCTTTCAGCAACGTGTTAAAAGTAAGATAGAGTTTTGTTTCTCTCTTCCTGGCAAACGTAAGAGCTTTTCTATAATCTTCCAATGAAAAATTTATAGCTCCGGCTCTGGCGTTTAAACTTCCTATTCCAAGGTAACAAGCATCGGCACCGTAATCAAAAGCAGCAAAAGTGTGATTTAAGCTACCAGCTGGAAGAAGCAGTTCCATACTTTATTCCATATACGTGGCAGACGATGTTTCTGTCTCCTGTATAGTTACCTTACTACAGGTAACTCCCATAGGTTTAATACTTTCATTAATAAATTTAAAGAAAAATCTGGCCATATTTTCTGAAGTTGGTGATTCGCTAAAAATCGCTATACCATCAAGAAGTCTTTGATAAAAATCGATCTCCACAATGCTTTTTTCTGAAAATGCGGGACATGAAAAGCTGTCAAACGTTAAGTAATGAAAATTATCAAGAGGAACAGATTCAACATCTATTTCTCCTGAAACAAATGTAAAATTCTTATTCACTCCATAAAATTTTAAAGACGGCTTCATTTTTTCTATCTCTGGAAGAACAACTTTCCCATCTTCAAGAATACCGAGCTTTTCAAGAAACATCACACTACCTGTATCTTGAGAGCTTAAAATAAGTTTGTGATCAAAACACCTATCAAGAAATCGTTTAAACCATGAAAGATGACCAAAATCAGTAACCATCTGAGAGCGGTCAAGACTGTCCGAAGCAAGATATACCGTAAGTTTGTAGTTATGACCATGTCCGGGTAGACGGCGACACTTGGGATACGTATTTTTTGTCCATTTCGGATTCAACTGTTGTGAAAATACAGAATGAGCGGCAGAGAACGTAAAACTCTTTGAAATTTCAAACATTATTCTCCTCCATATTCGATTGAGAAAAGTTTAAAAATGTCAGTGTAGTGGTTCCATAATGGCGTCTTTCAATAATCCAGCGATTATCTTCAGGTAAAAACGGATTTTTCTTCGGCTCTTCAAGCATCAACAGTCCATTTTCATCTAAAAGGTCGAGATTTTTAACAAGATTAACAATCTTTGTGTAATATCCCTTTTCATAGGGAGGATCGGCATATATGAAGTCAAATTTTTCACCGCTGTTGCCCAGTTTCTTTAGCACTTTAACATAATCATCACAGATGATCCTGTATCTGTCAGGAGAAATACCAAGGCTTTTTAAATTCTTTTTTATTAAATCACAAAAACGCCTATCAGATTCGACAAAAACGACTTTTTTTGCTCCCCTGCTCAAAGCTTCTATTCCGACATTACCTGTTCCTGCAAAAAGGTCAAGAAATTTTGTTCCTTCAAGATATTCATCAAGAATGGAAAAAACCGACTCTTTAACTCTGTCTGTCGTCGGCCTTAGAAGCTTTGTATCCTTTCTTTTAGGCATCGAATAAAGACGCCTTCCTTTATACTTTCCGCCGATAATTCTCATATATTTAGCTCCATAACCTGTTTAGAATGAGACACAGTATAATTATACGGTATATTTAAGGAGGAATGGCAGATGAAAAAATATCTCCTATATATTGTGCTAGTTTTTCTACTTTCAGCAATATCAGCACTTGCGGAAAACAACCTGCTTTCCTTTATTGAAAGTCTCCAGAGGGTTAAAACACTCAAAGTTTCCTTTGTTCAAATAACCCGACTTGATCCTGATCTTGATGAGAAAGATGTCTATGAAGGAGAAATATATTACAAAAGGCCCTCAAAATTTAAATGGGTGTATACAAAAAATTCAGAAATGGAAATAGTCTCCGACGGAAAAGAGGTCTATACCTGTATTCCCGAGGAGAAAAAACTTTTCAAAAGTTCTTTAAAAGAGGGAATAGACTATCTACCTATGATAAGAATACTTGAATCCCCACAAGAATTTAACAACTATTTTAGAGTAGTTTCTGACGCAAAGTTTAAAGATAAAGTGGCTTTTGAACTTGTTCCTTTAAAAGATAATTTAACCTATAAAAGAGTAATAGTAGTTTTTAGACAGGACAAGATCGTTCCTATTTCTTTTCAGGTATTAAACGATGATGGAAGTGACATTACTTACATTATTAAAAGCTGGGAAGAAAATGTTAAACTTCCCGAAACCGTTTTCAAGCTTGATAGATGCACTTTCAAGGAGGCTAAATGAAAAGGAAAGATTACATAGCAAAACATTTAAGTTCATTGATAGGAAGCGATAAAGTTAAAAGTTCTCCCGATTTCTGCATAAGCTACTCATATGATGCCACACCTACAGGTGGGAGAGGTATTCCGGATGTTGTTGTATTCCCCGAAACACCTGAAGATGTCTCCAAAATTCTTTCTTTTGCCAATGAAGAACTGATACCGGTATATCCACGGGGAGCAGGTTCAGGATTAACAGGAGGAGCCGCTCCGGAAAACGGAGGGATAGTTCTAACCACTGAAAAGATGAATAAAATTATTGAAATAGACGAAGATAATCTGGGAGTTTTAACCGAATCTGGTGTTGTAACATACACTTTACAGCAAGAGGTGGGAAAACGAGGACTTTTCTATCCACCTGATCCTTCAAGTTACAAATACTCTACTATAGGTGGAAACATTGCAGAAAACGCGGGCGGTCCCAGGTGTGTGAAATACGGAGTTACAAAAGATTATGTGCTTCAGCTTGAAGCGGTTTTTCCTGACGGCACGATAACCACGTTAGGAGCAAGGACGGTAAAAAGTGTAGCCGGTTATAATCTTAAAGATCTAATAATAGGAAGTGAAGGAACTCTCGCCGTTATTACAAAAGCCTATCTCAAGTTGATTCCCACACCTGAAGATGTAAGAACGGCAATGGCAATTTTTGACAATGTAGAAGAAGCAGCCCAGGCAGTTGCAGATATGTTCAAGGCAAAAGTAATCCCAACGGCTCTGGAATTTCTTGACAGAAATTCTATCGTTGCTGTGGAAAATTACGCCAAATTAGGATTACCAACTGATGCAGGAGGTCTATTGATAATTGAAGTTGATGGATACCGAGAAATCGTTGACATACTTATAGATAGAGCCTTAGAGGTTTGCAAAAAGGCCGGTGCAAAAACAATTAAGAAAGCCAAATCGGAAAAGGAGAGAAAAGAGATATGGAGAGCCCGTAGAGAACTATCTCCTGCTATTGTTCAACTAAAACCTAAAAAGATAAACGAAGATGTTGTCGTTCAAAGAAGCAAAATACCTGAATTGATAAAGGGAACCTACAAAATTGCCGACAAATACGACTTAATGGTTGTTAACTTTGGCCATGCTGGAGATGGAAATATACATGTCAACTTCATGTTTGAACCCCACGAAGCTGATAAAGTTGAAAGTGCTGTAAGAGATCTATTTAGATTTACTATAGAACTTGGCGGTTCTGTTTCAGGAGAACACGGGATAGGATTTATGAAAAAGGAGTTTTTGCCCCTTGAAGTAGGTAAAGCAATAGAAAAAATGGTAGCAGTTAAAAAAGCCCTTGACCCCAATAACATACTTAATCCGGGTAAAATTTTTGACATTTAGTCCGATAAATATTTATAACTATCAATAAGTAATGGGGTGTTCCTATGGACATAGCAACGCTGATAGGTCTTGTTGCAGCCTTCCTGTTAATTGCTATAACAATATTCATCGGTGGAAGTGCCGGAGCCTTCATAAACATTCCATCTCTTTTAATTACCGTTGGTGGCGGTTTTTCTGCAGCAATGGCCGGTTTTCCTATGGCTGAATATATAGGCGGACTGAAAGCTTTCCTTAAAACCATAAATCCCGGGATGCCAGATCCCCTTGAGACCATTGATTTTCTGGTAGATATAGCCAAAAGAGCAAGGAAGGAAGGTATTCTTTCACTTGAATCCAGTATTGACGATTTCTATGCTAGGGATCCTTTCCTGGGAAATGTGATGCGCATGCTGATAGACGGTCTTGATATATCCGAAATTGAAAGTAACGCAGAAGCGGCAATGGCACAAATAGAACAGAAACTCTCAACGGAAGCTGCTGTGTGGGAGACTTTAGGAGATCTTTTCCCGGCTTTCGGTATGATCGGAACGCTTATCGGTCTTATCCAGATGCTCCAGAACTTAAGTGATCCTTCTGCCCTCGGTCCCGGTATGGCTGTTGCTATGATTACAACGTTGTATGGTGCCATTCTGGCAAACGTTCTTTGCATCCCAACAACTAAAAAATTGAAATATTACAAAGACTTAACAATGACTTTTAAAGAAGCCTACCTTATGACCGCTCAAGCTATTGAGAAAGGTTCAAACCCTAACATTCTTAAGCAGAAGCTCAGTGGACTCTTCGGCGTTGAACTTAAAGAGGAGTAACCTTTGAGGAAAAAAAAGCAGGAGTGTAAAAGTTTCCCGGCGTGGCTTACAAGCTTTGGTGACTTAATGTCACTACTGCTTACATTCTTTATTCTTCTCTATTCCATGAGTACCATATCCCTTGAAAAATTTAATCAGGTTATAAAAGGATTAACTTCTGCTTTCGGTGGAGAGGTAATTTTCAAGGAAGGAGGCATCCCGGGCGGGAAAAAAGCAGGAGTTAACTTTCCTAAAATGTATCCTAAAATGAGAACCAGAGAAGAGGTTGAAAAACAGATAGCTGAAATCCACAAGTTACTTCAAAAAAACGGAATGAAAGCCAGCGTGGCAAAGTATGGAACCGAAATAAAAATAAGAATAAATACATCAAAACTTTTCCCACCGGGAAGTGCAGAACCTTATAAAAGTGCGATTCCGATAATAAAGGAAATGTGTGAAAAGTTAAAAGCGGTAGAGCTTCCTCTCAGGATAGAAGGCTACACAGATAACGTGCCAATTAGAACAAAACTGTATCCATCAAACTGGGAACTTTCGGCAGCAAGAGCTACTGCTATTCTCAGACTGTTTATAAAATGTGGTTACGATCCGAAACTGCTTTCTGCTGCAGGTTACGGACCGACACATCCCATAGCCCCAAACAACACACCTCAGGGTAGAGAGAAGAATAGACGGATAGAAATAGCTGTTGAACTGCCTCAATAGGGAGTAACATGAGAAAGAAAAAAGAGGAGTGTAAAAGTTTTCCGGCATGGCTTACAAGCTTTAGCGACCTTATGTCACTACTGCTTACATTCTTTATTCTTCTCTATTCCATGAGTAGTCTTGATGTATCAAAAGCTGCCAAGTTTTTATCATATTTCCAGGGAGAAAGAGCAAAATATTTTAGAAAATTCTCAGTAGTAAAACCGATTAAACTTTATACGAAAGACCTTGCCAGAAAGTTTGGGAAAATTCTGGCAAGACTTCTTCCCATATCAGGTTATCAAATAGTTGTAACCAAACAGTATGTTATGTTAAGGCTTTTTAACAGAATTCTCTTCAAAAAAGATTCAATCGAACTAACACCTCAGGCAAAAAAGACGCTTGACCAGATAGCAGAAACTATTAAGAAACTTGGCGGAAATTACACCATCAGAGTTGAAGGATTTACCGATATTAATGCTCCCTCAAAGAAAATGCCTGGAATAAAAGATGCGTGGGATCTCTCTTTAAGAAGAGCAACTGCCGTTGTAAGGTATTTAATATCAAAAGGTATTCCGCCAGATAAGCTAACTGCAGTAGGATACGGTGATACACGTCCTCTTTATGTATGGAATAATCCTATATTAAGATCCAGGAACAGAAGAGTAGAAATCTATATACAGGTTTCAAAAGAGAGAAAAGAGATTGAAAAAGAGATACAAGAAGAATACCAAAGGTTAAAATATAGAAAAGAAGGTGTAATAACAAATGAAACAAAAACAGGAAAAAATACCGGAAATAAAGCGATATCTCGCCCTTGACGTGGGATTTAAAAAGATAGGTGTTGCCATAAGCCTTTCCGGTATTGTTGCCAAACCGGAAAAGATCATCTTCAGAAGAACAAATGCCGAAACGTTTAAAGAAATAGAAGAGCTTATCAGGAAGTTCGGCATAACTACCATTGTTGTCGGACTTCCTTTATCTTTTACAGGTGAAAAAACAAAAATGGCAGAAAAGATAGAAAGATTTACAGGTAAACTTCAGGATTACCTTACTAATTCAGGTTTAAATGTGGAATTTCTGTTTCATGATGAATCACTCTCTTCAGTAACAGCAGAAAATCTAGAAACGCTGAAAGAGAGAAAAGAAAAAGATGATGTGGCAGCCGCTGTCATCCTTCAGGAATATCTTGACTCTGTAAAAGATTGATTATTTTTTCTTCCAGTTCACTAACAGTAGCAACCGATATTTTAATGTTACATTTTCCAGGCATAGAACGTTTATAAAGTTTATCGTAGTAATAAACCATTAAAAGTTCTATCGCCTTTCTGTAACTTCCTTCATTTATTGCAGATTTTATCTCCTTATATATCTCCTGTGGAAGATACTTTTCTATCCTTTTCAGAGGTTGAAGATAAACATCAGAAGAATATCTTCCAACACGATAATCTTTCATTGAATATTCAACTCTTGCCTCCAGAGGCAGTTCAACCATTATGTTTATACCTTGTTCCATCTTTTTCCAAAAGGGCTCAGGAATAAAAAGCCTTCCTATTCTTTTGCTTTCACCTTCAACAAGTATAAACTTTTCATTGCTCAGCTTCCTGAGTTTTGCCCACAAAAGAGCATCAAACATCTTTTGAGATGGCTGCTTCAAACCTATGCTTCCGAAAACAGAACCTCTATGTCCGGCAAGCCCTTCAAGATCAATCACTGAGAAACCTTTTTTGGCAAGATTCCTCAAAAGATGGGTTTTTGCACATCCGGTAGGTCCATATATCACATAGAGTTTTTTATCTCCAAGAATCCTTTGAATATCATCAAGTATAAATTGTCTGAAAGCTCTGTATCCTCCTTTTAGCCTGAAAACAAATACACCTGCAAGATTACAAAAAGTTGCAACGGCAAGACTCCTCAGTCCACCTCTCCAACAGTAAATGACCACGTTTTCGTGTCTTTTCTTTATCTCTGCTACTCTTGAAACAATAGAAGGAATCTTAGGAGAAACAATTTCGACAGCTTTAAGCCTGGCTTCTTTTTCCCCCTTTGTCCTGTAAATCTCAGATACAATCTTTTTCTCTTCAAGTGTGAAGAGAGGAACGTTATAAGAACGCGGAATGTGAAACTCTTTAAACTCTTCAGGTGTTCTAACATCTACAAAGGTAAAACCCTTTTCAATCGACTGTTCAATATCAATCTCTTTGATCACATTCACTTTCTATCTCTCAAATAATCCTGTAAAATTTCTACATCTTAAAATATGTGGAAAGGGTATGGTTTCAAGGTCTGATCCAAAACTGGAAATAATGCAACTTATTCTGGAAGAGAAATATCCGGAAGCACTAAAAAAGCTAACGGATATTCTTAAAAAAGAACCTAGTAACAAACAGCTTAAAATGCTTTTGTTTGATATATACTACAACATGGGAAATGTAAATAGAGCTGTTGATATTGCCATAGAAACATCACAGTTCTTGCTTGATGAGGGATTTTACGACACGGTAATTGGATACCTCAAAAAAGTTACATACTATGTGAAGCATCCAGAACTATATAAAATCTTATTTCGTGCACTCACCAAACGAAGGCTTGATTATGAAGCCTTTCAGTCTCTTATAGACTTCTGCAAGTATGCAATAGAAAAGCATAAATATCTAAAGGAAGCAGAAAATTTCCTTGATATAGTTATTGACCTTTCTCCAATCCCGTCTCTTGTGGAAGAGGCAAAAAAATTAAAAAAAGCCCTTCAAACGAAGGGCCAATAATTAGTCTATCTCTTCAAGAACTTTAGGAATAAGATCGTTGAGTAGTTTGGGATTAGCTTTACCTCTTGTCTCTTTCATAACCTGACCGATAAGAAATTTAACGGCTTTGGTTTTCTTCTTATCATCACCTTCCTTATACTGTTTAACTGCTTTCTCATTTTTGGAAAGCACATCAAGAATAACCTGCTTTAATGCACCTTCATCAGAAATTTGAACAAGACCTTTTTCTTCAACAATTTTGGAAGGATTTTTGCCTGTTTTGACCATTTCAGGAAGAACATCCTCTTTAGCAACTCTTAAAGAAATTGTTCCTTTATCTACAAGTGAAAGAAGTTCTGCAATATCTTCCGGGTTAACAGATGTGGTGCTTATATCCTGTTTCTCTTCGTTTAACACGCCCAGGAAGTCAGAAATAATTATGTTAGCAACTTTCTTTGCCTCACCGCTGTAAAATTTAGCTGCTTTTTCAAAGAAATCGGCAAGTACCTTTTCTCTTGTAAGAATAGAAGCATCATAAGATGTGATTCCGAATTCAGCTACAAACCTTTCTTTTGTTTCATCAGGTAATTCAGGTAAGGAAGATTTAATGGATTGGAGCCATTCGGAATCTATTATAAGAGGCGGAAGATCAGGTTCTGGGAAATATCTGTAATCTTCAGCTTCTTCTTTTGTTCTCATCGTTTTAGTTATACCTTTCTGTGAGTCATAAAGTCTTGTTTCCTGGACAACTTTTCCGCCGCTTTTAACAAGAGCAATTTGTCTATCTATCTCATACTCTAAAGCTTTTTGTATGAATCTGAATGAGTTAACGTTCTTTATTTCTGTACGAGTTCCAAGTTTATCGCTGCCCTTTGGACGTATTGAAATGTTTGCATCACATCTTAAAGAACCCTCCTCAAGATTTCCATCATTTACACCTATCCAGACAAGAATATCTCTAAGTTTTTGCATGTATAGCCTTGCTTCTTCAGGCGTGGAAATATCGGGTTCACTAACAATCTCTATGAGAGGTGTTCCGGCTCTGTTTAAGTCAACGTATGAATTTTGGTCGAAACCTTCACCGTGAATTGTTTTTCCTGCATCTTCTTCCATGTGTATTCTGCGGATACGGATCTTCTTTTTTGTTCCGTCAGATTTCTCTATCTCCAGCCAGCCATGTTCTGCAAAAGGAAGCTCATACTGAGTTATCTGGTAAGCTTTAGGAAGATCCGGATAGAAATAGTGTTTCCTTGCAAAAACAGAATATTCATTTATCTTACAGTTCAAAGCAAGAGCAGCCTTTACAGCAAACTCAACTGCTTTCTTATTTAATACAGGTAAAGAACCTGGCATTCCAAGGCACACCGGACAAACGTTTGTGTTTGGTGGATCTCCAAATCTGTTCCTGCATGAACAGAAAATCTTTGTTTCTGTTAAAAGCTGAGCGTGCACCTCAAGCCCTATTACTGCTTCGAACTCCATAATCCCTCTCCTTTAATCAAGCTGTACATATACCTCTTTTACTTTCTTCTATAAATTTCAACATTTCTTCTATTTCAGGAAGATCGCCGAACTCATCCCTTACCTTTTCCATTGAAACCTTTAAAGGTTCATCCGTTTTGAACAACATTTCAAAAGCTGTTGTTAAAGCTCTTATTGTCTCCCGGCTGAATCCCCGTCTTTTAAGTCCGATAATATTTATACCTTCAAGTTTTGCCCTGTTTCCAATTGCAACTGTAAATGGTGGAACATCTCTACCAACAGCTGAAGCACCACCTACCATTGCATGTTTTCCTATTCTGACAAATTGATGAACTCCGGTCATGCCTCCAATTATTGCATAATCATCTACTTCAACATGTCCCGCCAGCGTGGCGACATTGGCAAGGATAACATGATTTCCAAGTTTGCAATCGTGAGCAATATGGGAGTAAGCCATAATCAAACAATCTTCTCCAACCTTTGTCACCATTCCGCCACCTTCAGTTCCTCTGTGAATGGTGACATATTCTCTAATAACTGTTCTATTGCCAATAATAACTTCCGAAGGTTCACCTTTATACTTTAAATCCTGCGGAGGAACACCTATCGTAGCTGAATATATCGTGCAACTTTCGCCTATTATTGTCTTTCCTTCAATGACAGCTCCCTGCTTAACAACAGTTCCTTTACCTATTTTAACCTCACCACCGATATAAGAAAATGGACCGATTTCTACACCTTCATCAAGTTCAGCACCCTTTTCTACAACTGCCAGCTTATGAATTTTTACGCTCATTTTTTCACCACTGATGCCATGATTTCTGCTTCCGCAGCAACTTTATCTTCAATATACGCAACACCCTTCATCTTTGAAACACTTGGTTTGAGAATTATAGGCTCAAGAACAAGTTTTAGCTGATCTCCCGGCCTTACAGGTTTTCTAAATCTTGCTTTATCAACACCCATAAAGTAGATAACAACCTCTCCAGCTTTCATCTCGAAAGATTTAAGCATCAAAATGCCACCGACCTGTGCCATAGCTTCGATGATAAGAACACCAGGCATTATTGGATGTCCGGGAAAGTGACCTATAAAGAAAGGTTCGTTAATTGTTACGTTTTTAATGCCCACAATTCTTTTTTTAGGCTCAAATTCTACAATCTTATCAACCAGAAGAAACGGATACCTATGAGGAAGTATCTCTGTAATTTGAAAAATATCAAGCTCTTGATTCAATCTTCACCTCCTTCTATAAGAACTACCGCCTGTGCTGCTATACCTTCTTCCTTTCCTTCAAAACCTAATCTTTCCGTAGTTGTGGCTTTAACAGAAACATATTCTACAGGAATTTCAACAGCAGAAGCTATCTTCTCTCTCATTTCGTTTATATAGGAAGCAAGTTTTGGTTTTTGGGCAATTACAACAGAATCTATATTAACAACTCTATAACCTTTTGAAAACAATTCTTTAACTACTTCCTGAAGTAGTATTAAACTGCTTATTCCTTTATAGGTATCATCACTATCGGGGAAAAGTTTACCAATATCACCGAGAGAAGCAGCGCCAAGAATCGCATCACAAATGGCATGAAGAAGGACATCAGCATCTGAATGACCAAGAAGACCTTTATCATGGGGGATTTTTACTCCACCTATTATAAGCGGTCTTCCTTCTATCAGTCTGTGAACATCGTACCCTATACCTATTCTAAACATGAGGTTACACTAACCTGCTTCTTATGAATTTTTCTATTTCTTCCCTTATTACTTTTTCTGCCATATCAGGTATAACTTCCCACGCAACAGACTTAATAGTCTCTTCCATTTCTTTTCTAAACTCTTTCAGTAATTCCTGTTTTATCTCTTGTTTCAAGCTATTAATATCAATCTGGGAAGGAACAGAAGCAGGAGTCGCTGTGGTCTTTTCAATAACAGTTTCCTCAGTTTTTTGAGAAACCTGAGCGGTTTTTTCTTCAACAGGAGAAATTTCTTCTTTTATTTCTTTATATTCTATTTTTGGCTGTTCTTTGGAAATCCCAAAAGCTTGAGCAAGTTTCTCTTTTTCTACTTTCTCTTCTTCCTCAGTTTCAGGAATTTCCAGAGAAAGCCCTCCTTCAATAGGTTGAATAGCTATGGATTCTTCTTCAGATTGAGGCTCTATAGAAATAGGTTCCAGTTCGGATTCATCATCTATATTAATTAAATTTTCTCCTGAAGGTTCTATCTCTATAATCTCTTCTGTCGGCGTAATCTCTACATCTTCCGCATGCTCCTTCTTCCCACCGGTTAACACTATTCCCGGCTCTTCCTTTTTAACTTCCACTTTTGACTTTTCAAGACGTGCTTCATTTATAAGCCTGAAAAGCTCATCAACCGTAAAAGGTTTCGGTAAGATAAACTTTACACCCATCTGCTTTGCCTTTTCCTCATCAAATCCTTCACTTTTAAGTCCTATGAGAATTACAGGAACTCCCGCCGCTAAAACGTTGGGAATAATTTCATAAGCTTTTCCATTTTTAAGGCTCACATTTATAACTGCTACTTCAGGTTTTTCAGTGTTTACTTTATTTAAAACCTCTTTTAAAGTTTCCGCATGAATTAGCTCTACACCTCTTGGTTTAAGCACCTTTTCCATCAAAGTGTGCCATGTTTTTTTTGCATCTGCATAAAGAACCTTCATTTTATTTCCCTCTCTTTTACCAATTTAATGAGGTCTTCAAGAATCAAAACAAGCTGCTTTGAATTAAGGGCTATTTCATCAATACTTTTCAAGAGATCTTTCTTATCGTCCTCCTTAAATGCATACATCAAACTAATCAAGTCACCCTTCACAGCTTCTTCATTTATCTCTTTAGCCATATTAAGAGCTTCTTTTATCTTATCTACATCTATCGGTTGAGTTTTAGATTCTTCTTTTTTCTTCTTGTTCTCTTCTAAAGATAACTTGATAGCTTCTACTTCAGCTCTAATTATGTCAACTTTATCTTTAATTTTCGTAATCAACTGCTGGTCAAAAACAGTAGAAGGCAGAGAGGCATCAAGAAGATTGTTGAGTTCGGAAATTACATCGTTCAAAGTTTCTGCACTTTTTATTGACAATCCAGATTCTTCAAGATTTACTTTTAATTTTTCTATCTCATCAAGAATCACTTTGATATTTGTCTTTTGTTCATCCAATATTTCTTTAGTTGAAGATGAAACAGTATCTATCAATCGATTAACTTTATCCTGAAGCGATTTAACAATTGTTTCAAACTCTCTCAAAACAGGTGTGTAATCCTTTGCAGGCTTTGATGAAAGCTTACCTATTATAAAGCCTATAACAATACCAATGGCTCCAAAAACCCCTGCTACTATTGTTGTCATTATTCCTGCATCCATAATTATCTACCCACCATTTTTTTAATGTCTATATTGTTGTCTAATAGAATATCATAAATTTTAGCGATAGGTAAGCCCATTACATTAAAGAAGTCTCCTTCTATTCTTTTAACCAAAAGTGCTCCATATCCCTGTATCCCGTAGGCTCCTGCTTTATCAAAAGGTTCACCGGTATTTAAATACCAGGATATTTCACCTTCTGACAAATCTCTAAAAACGACTCCACTTTCTTCATAACCTTTTATTATCTTTCCCGAAGGCAATCTAACAGCAAAACCTGTAATAACGGTGTGTTTTTTGCCTGAGAGCATTTTTAAAAATGTTCGGGCCTTCTCCCTATTTTTAGGTTTTCCAAGGATTTGATTATTAATAACAACTATAGTATCTGCGGCAAGGGCTAATTCTTCACTTTCTTGTTTTTCACAACCGGCTAAGATTTTGGATACGGCATTTTCGACAGCAGTCTTCAAAGGAGTTTCATAAATTCTTTCCATAGCTGAAAATGAACTGTAAACTCTAAAAGGAATTCCTATCATTTTTAATATTTCTCTTCTTCGCGGTGATGAAGAAAGCAAGAGAAACCGCTCGTATCCTTTCATAAAATCCCCAATTTTTCAAGCATTTTTTCAGCTGCGGCCTGTTCAGCTTCTTTTTTTGACTTTCCTTTAGATATAGTTCTTATGTTATTTACCCTGCATTCAACTGTGAATTCTTTTGAATGTTCAGGACCTTCTTCCCTGATAACTTGATACTCGGGAATTGTTTTAAAGTCTCTCTGGGTAACCTCCTGGAGATAACTTTTGTAATCCTTGTATGTTCTTGTATTTTCCAGTATTTGCCACATCTCCTTCAAAAATACATTTTCGAAAATACGTTTTGCCGTTTCAAAATCAGAATCAAGATATATGGCACCAAATAACGATTCAAATACGTCACAGAGAATTGATTCTTTATCTTTACCACCTGATTTTATCTCTCCTCTTCCAAGAAGAATGTAAGAACCGAGATCTACTCTCCTCGCAAGTTTTGCTAAAGAAGGTTCGCTAACCAGAAAAGCCCTGATCTGAGACAGTTCCCCTTCAGTCTTTTGGGGAAATTTCTCAATTAGTTTTTCACTAACTATCAATCCTATTACCGAATCCCCTAAAAATTCCAAAACCTCGTAATTCTCAACTTCTTCCTTTTTTTCAAAAGCATAAGAAGTATGAGTAAGAGCTCTCATAAGGAGCTCTTTATTTCTAAACTGGTAACCTATTTTTTCTTCCAGATGTCTTATTTTATCCAGGAAAAAACCCAACGGCTTACCCTTCCTCATATTTCTTCATAACAAGGCAGGCGTTTGTTCCACCAAATCCGAAATTACTCTTAAGAACATATCTAACATCGGCTTTCTCAGCTTTATTGGGAACATAATAAAGATCACATTCAGGATCAGGCTCTTCATAATTAATCGTAGGAGGAATAATTCCAGTTTTTAATGTAAGAACGGAAGCCACACACTCGACCCCGCCAGCAGCACCTAAAAGGTGTCCTATCATAGATTTAATGCTACTTATCTTAACCTTGTAAGCATACTCACCAAAAACAGATTTTATAGCCATGGTTTCATACATATCGTTAAACTTCGTAGACGTTCCGTGAGCATTGATGTAGGTTATATCTTCTGGCTTGATACCTGCATCGTTTATTGCATTCTTAATAGCTCTCGCCGCTCCTTCACCACCAGGAGCAGGAGCTGTTATGTGATAAGCATCTCCGCTTGTTCCATAACCAACAACTTCTGCAAGAATCGGAGCACCTCTCTTAACCGCATGTTCATATTCTTCCAGTATTAAAATACCACAACCTTCTCCCATCACAAAACCGTCTCTATTCTTTTCAAAAGGACGGCTCGCCTTCTCAGGTTCATCATTTCTTGTGGAAAGAGCTCTTGCAGCTGCAAAACCAGCAACACTTAATGGCGTAATGGCACTTTCAGTTCCACCTGCAATCATAATATCAGCATCACCATACTGGATAGTTCTAAAAGCTTCCCCGATTGCATGAGTTCCTGTAGCACAAGCAGTAACAACAGAAATATTGGGCCCTTTAAAACCAAACCTTATGGAGACAAAACCGGAAGCCATATTTATAATTTCCATCGGAACAAAAAAAGGAGATATTCTTCTTGGTCCTTTCTTCATCAAAATTTCATGTTGTTTTTCAATGGTTCCGATTCCACCTATACCTGAACCAATCAAAACACCCGCTCTCTCGAGATTAATCGAATCAAGATCAAGCTTTGACATCTCTATAGCTTGAACAGATGCAGCAACCGCATATTGAATGAATTCGTCCGTTTTTCTCACATCTTTTTTATCAAAGTATTTGAGAGGATCAAAATCTTTAACCTCTCCAGCTATCTGAACCGGAAAGTCTGAAGCGTCAAACTTTGTAATCCTTGTTATACATGATTTACCTTCTGTAAGATTTTTCCAGAACGTATCGACATCACTTCCTGCAGGTGAAACTACACCTATACCTGTTACAACCACTCTTCTTTTCATGTTCTATCTCCTGAAAACGGTAATTTCTTAAAATTTCAATAACTAAAAAGTTAAGGTAAATTATATAAAATAAAAGCCGTGCAAGGCTATGCAGAAACACAAAACTAACTATAATTTTAAATCAGGCAAAAGAAAATCTCAAATCAAGAGGGGAGGCGGAAATGGTAATAGAGATAAGACCTCAGGAGAAAGATTATGATACCCTTGCTCTTCGTGTATTTTTAAAAGCACTGGAGATTATAGGTGGTCCCAAAAAACTGTTTGAATACAGGAACCTCACATGGGTGCCAAGTTTAATGGAAGCTTGCTATGCCGTTGTTTTAAAAGAAGAGGGGATGAAAACGGAGGATGAAATAGCGGAATTCATAGGAATAACAAAACAAACTGTAAGGAACATGCTCTCTGCAGATCCGGCTCTCGTTTTAAAGAAACTTGAAGGTGAACTTGAAAGTAAAGATGTGAAAGTTCACACCGCAGGAGGTCTGGCCAAACTTGCTTACAGAGAAGTTAAAGAAGGTAGAGATAATGTTCCATTTGTAATATCCGTATGTAAAACATACCTTTCACAGCTATTTGGAGTAGTATGGCCTGTTGAAGTGTTAACAGTAATTAAAGGATTATCTTTCCCACTAGAAGATAGAAACATTTTGAAAGAAAGACTGAAAGGGATCAAAGTTAAAGATAAGTATGCTGAAGAACTGATTGATATGATAGAATTCCCTGTTAGAAGCCCTGCTGACTTACTGCACAAACTTAAAGAGGCTGCCACCAAAGATTAAGGAGTCTTAAATGGACAAGGCAATTCTACAGCAGATTGAGAAAAAACTAACAGAATTGGGCATATCTCCTGAAAAGATTGAAAAAATAAAGAAAACAAACGAAGACTTCTTTGAAGGTCTTATAAAAAATAATCTAATATCTGAAGAGGCACTTTTACAAATACTTTCTCAGGTTTATGGCGTTCCTTCAGTCAATCTGAAAGAATTAACTTTAAATGAAGATATAGTTAAGATAATTCCTCAAAGCACTGCTGAAAAGAACATGCTTTTGCCAATTGGTAGAATAGGCCCCAACCTTAAACTTGCAATGGCCGATCCGTCTGATTTGCAAACCATAGAACGTCTAAGGTTTTCAACAGGTTTCAAAATAGAGCCTTACGTTGCTTTACCTTTCAGAATCAAACAGAAATTAGAAGAAGTTTACGGAAAAATTGAAGAAGACTTTTTTTCAAAATTACGTCAGGAGCTTTTAACGGAAAAAGAAGCAACTGAAATAGAAGATCTCGAAGAAACGCCTATAAAAGAAAATGTCGTATCTCTTGACAACCTGAAGCAGCTTGCCACACAGGCACCTATCGTTAAGCTTGTTAATGCTATAGTTCTTGAAGCTCTTAAAAGAGGTGCCAGTGATATACACATTGAACCTTTCGAAAAAGAGTTGAGAATACGTTACAGAATTGACGGTGTTCTTTATGTCGTAGGAAAATATTCGCCCGAAATTAAAGATGCTGTTGCTGCAAGGTTTAAAGTACTTAGTAACCTGGACATTGCCGAAAAAAGACTTCCTCAAGACGGTAGAATGTCAGTTAAATACAAAGGCAGAAAAATAGATTTCAGGGTCTCCACACTGCCTACAGTTTTCGGAGAGAAAATAGTTCTGAGGATTCTGGACAAAGGTAACCTCCAACTTGACCTTTCAAAACTTGGTCTTGAAGACAGAGAATATAAACTTCTTATGAAAGCAATCAAAGCACCTTACGGAATGATTCTTGTCACAGGACCTACCGGTTCTGGTAAAACCACCACGCTTTACTCTTCTCTTTTAACTGTTAATACTCCAGAAGTAAATATAATGACAGCAGAAGATCCGGTGGAATACAATCTTTATGGAATAAATCAAGTTCAGATAAAACACGAAATAGGATTAGATTTTGCAAGGGTACTAAGAGCATTTTTGAGACAGGACCCAGATATCATAATGGTTGGTGAGATAAGGGATAAGGAAACGGCTCAAATTGCCGTTGAATCAGCTCTTACCGGTCACCTTGTATTTTCAACACTTCACACCAACGATGCTCCAAGCACGGTAACAAGACTGCTGGATATGGGAATAGAAGCATTTCTGGTTTCTTCTTCTGTCCTGCTCGTTATAGCTCAGAGACTTGCCAGAAAAATCTGTCCAAAGTGTAAAGAACCATACAAATATCCAATTGAAGTGTTGATGGAAGTAGGCTTTTCAAAAGAAGAAGCAGCAACCATACAAACATATCGAGGAAAGGGATGCGACTACTGTAACGGCACAGGTTACAAGGGCAGAGTCGGTTTTTACGAAGTTTTAGAGATGTCACACAAAGTTAGAGATGCTATATTAAAAGGTAAAACCAGTGATGATATTCGCCAGATTGCCATTCTTGAAGGAATGAGAACATTGAGAGATATAGGTAGAATAAAGATCATAAAAGGTGATACAACACCTGAAGAAGTTCTAAGAGTTACAAGAGAGTATTAAGATCCGGAGGAAACAATGAAAAAAGAAAAGCTACTCAGAATATTCATAGACAGTGAAGATAAATATAATGGAGAACCTCTGTGGAAGTTTATACTAAAATCTGTGAAAGAAAAAGGACTTGCCGGGGCAACCGTTTTAAAAGCAGCAGCAGGAATAGGCTCTCATTCAGAAATACATACTGCAAATGTTTTAGCCCTTTCTTTTAATCTACCACTTGTGATAGAGATAATAGACGAGGAAGAAAAAATAGAAAACTTTGTTAAATTTATAGATACCATACTTGAAGAAGGACTGGTAACCATTCAGGACGTAAAAGTAAAAATTTACAGGCACAGGTAGAAAGATGCAGCTGGGAACAGTAGAATTAGGGAAAATACCAAGAGTTATACTTGCAATTAATGACGACAATTTGGAAGAAAAACTCTTCAAAGCAAGAGAACTGAAAATAGATCTGATAGAAGCACGAATAGATTTACTTAAAAACTTAAGCAAAGAAAACATAAAACGTTTTCTTGACACTATAGGAGATTTTGGATTTTACACTGTCGCAACTGTCAGACCCATGTGGGAAGGCGGAAAATTTTCAAAGGATGAGGAAAAAAGATTAAACACTATAAAAGAAGTGGCAGAACATCCAGTTGTTGCTGCAATAGATATAGAACTGCGGGCAGAAAAGATTATAAAGAGAGTAATCACTTATACTAAGAGCCTGCGAAAAAAAGTGATAGTTTCTTTTCACGATTTTGAAAAAACTCCATCTTCCGATGAAATATTAAACATTGCCAGCAGAGCAAAGGAAATCGGCGGTGACATTGTTAAATGCGCTTTTAAGGCAAATAGCATTCAAGATGTAAGCAATACAGCCTGCACAATGAAATCCATTGATATGCCTAAAATATTTATGCTTATGGGAGATAAAGGAAGTATTTCCAGAGTAGACGGCTTCTTTTTCGGCTCTCTTTTAACCTACACATTTTTCGGAGAATCAGTGGCTCCCGGTCAGATAGAAGCCGAAAACCTGATAAAATTACTGATGAAATTCTATCCTGATTACAGAAAAGAGAAATTGAAAACGGAAAAGGTAATATGAGCATTCTAAATACACAAAGTGTAGGATTAACGACACTAATACTTTATCTCTTATCAACATTTCACTATTTACTTTTCCTGACAACGAGAAAAGATAAAATAGCAACTGTAGGACTTTACGCCAGCAGAATAGGTTTTCTGACAAACGGACTTTTCATTATTCTGCTAATCATGGAAAAAGGTAGCAGTGTCCTGTTTACACCCAAAGGAGCTTTCGCACTGCTGGCCATCTCGGTAATCTCTGTTTTTCTTTACTTTTCAACCAAATATCGTTTACACGTTTCCGGGATATTCCTCACTCCCTGGGCAACACTTTTCATGGGAGTTTCCCTATTTTCAAAAGGTATTCCTAAAAACGTATTTCCTCTTGGGACAGTAGGAACCATACACATAATAAGCGCATTTTTAGGATATGCAGCTTTCATGTTCTCTACAATTGTTTCAATACTTTATCTTATACTTGAAAGTCAGCTCAAAAAGAAAAAATTTTCCGTTTTTTACCATAAAGTTCCATCTTTAAGGCTTCTTGAAAACATTATATACAAAAGTATCACTGTAGGATTTACATTAATAACACTCTCCATGTTTTCCGGAGCTATCTGGTCACAGAAACTATTTGGAACTTACTGGAGCTGGCATCCAAAACAGGTAGCTACACTGATAACCTGGTTTATTTATGCAGCAATTCTCCACCTTTATATCGGTGGAAAGTGGCACGGAAAAAAACTTTGCTATCTTTCCATTGCAGGAACAATTCTTATTGTGATAGACTTTATCGGTATAAATCTATTATTTAAAGGAGTTCACTCTTTTTGATTACGAGGTTATTAAATGGGTGACCTAAAACTATGCGTAGCTGGTATGAACCATAAAACAGCACCGGTAGAAATAAGAGAAAAATTTGCCCTAAAAGATGAAAAACTCGAAGGAGCTATTTTAGAGTTAAATTCTCTTCCGTCAGTTGACGAATGTATGATCCTCTCCACATGTAACAGAGTTGAATTCTATTTTGTTACAAGAAACGATAATCCGTTTCTTTCTGTCAAAACCTTTCTGTCAAAACTGAGTGGCTTATCAGAAGATGAATTAAACAAGTATCTCTACTTCAAAAGCCAAGAAGAAGCGGTAAGACATGGTTTCCGCGTTGCTTCCAGTCTTGACTCAATGGTAATAGGAGAACCTCAAATCATTGGCCAGTTTAAAGACGCATTTGCCAAAGCAAAAGAAATGGGAACGGCCGGCGTTGTAATAAACAGATTCTGCGAAACAGCACTTAAAGTATCCAAGAGAGTTAGAACAGAAACCGGCATAGCAAGAAATGCCGTATCGATAAGTTTTGCAGCAGTCGAACTTGCAAAAAAAATATTCGGATACCTCTCTGATAAAAACGTGGCAATTATCGGTGCTGGAGAAATGGCTGAACTTGCCGTTAAACACCTGATAACCTCCGGTGTGAACAAAGTCTTTGTTGTAAACAGAACTCTCGAAAAAGCGGAAAAGTTAGCTAAAGAATTTGGTGGTAAAGCATTTAAGCTTGAAGAAATAGAATCTGTACTGACAATGGCAGACATCGTCATAAGCTCCACAGGAGCACCAGGATACGTTATAACAAAAGAGATGATTGAAAAAGTTGAGAGCAAACGTCATGGAAGACCTTTATTTTTAATAGACATCGCTGTTCCAAGAGACATAGATCCTGCAATAGATAAAATCGAAAATGTCTATCTATTTGATATAGATAACCTTAAAGAGGTCGTAGAGGCAAATCTGGAAGAGAGAAAGAGAGCAGCCAAAGAAGCAGAAGGAATAATAGAGGGATGTGTCCATAGATTTTTGCATTGGTTGAAAGAACACGAAGTTGCTCCGCTTATAGCTGAGCTTAAACAGAAAGCTGAAAGAATAAGAAAGGAAGAGCTTGCCAAAAGACTATCAAAGATGAATCTTACGGAAGAACAAAAAGAACAGGTTGATTACCTGACACAAATAATAATAAATAAGCTTTTACACACTCCAATAACTACATTTCGTCAAAAAGCGCCAGATGAAAAAGCTTACATAAAAGTATTCAGAGAAATTTTCGGTTTAACAAAAGAGTAAACTTTCGGAGGAATCAGTTGAAAATCAGAATAGGAACAAGAAAAAGCAAGCTTGCGTTATGGCAATCAGAATGGGTAAAAGCCCAAATACAAAAAAAGTATCCGGAAATAGAAGTTGAGCTTGTGAAAATTGTAACGAAAGGAGATAAAATTTTAGATGCTCCTCTTGCGAAAATAGGCGATAAAGGTCTATTTACAAAAGAGATAGAAGATGCAATGCTTAAAGGAGAAGTAGATATAGCTGTCCACAGTCTCAAGGATGTGCCCAGCATTTTACCCGAAGGACTTAAATTACTAGCCTTTTCCCACAGAGAAGATCCGAGAGATGCCTTTCTGTCAAATGGCAAATTTACGTTTAAAACACTGCCTGAAGGGGCAAAAGTAGGAACAAGTTCATTAAGAAGAAAAGCACAGCTAAAACGTCTAAGACCCGATCTCAAAATAGAAGATCTTAGAGGAAACGTAGATACAAGAATCAGAAAACTTAAAGAAGGACAATACGACGCAATAATCCTCGCCGCTGCCGGCGTTAAAAGATTGGGGTTTGACGCAGAAATAGATGAAATCCTTTCACCTGATATAATGATTCCTTCTGTTTCTCAAGGCATTCTGGGAATAGAAGGAAGAGAAAACGACCTGAAAATAGAAAAGATTGTAAGAGATGTTATCAACGATGAAAATAGCGAACTTGCCGCAGCTGTGGAAAGAGCATTTCTCAAAACGGTTGAAGGCGGTTGTCAGGTTCCAATGGGATGCTATGCCGAAGTAAAAGAAAAAGGTATATACGTAAGGGCATTTATCGCCAGCCTCGACGGGAAAACATTTCTTAAAGAGGAAGGGCTTTTCCCGAAAGAAAATCCCAGAGAAACAGGAAAGAAAATAGCAGAAAGACTCCTGAATCAAGGCGGGAAAGAGATACTTGAAAATCTCAAAGAGGAAACAAAATGAGGGCCTTCTTTCCCTCAAAACTTTCCCGAGAGCAGATAACGATACTCAATAAACAGGGAATAACTCCCGTAACTATTCCTTTAATAAAAACCGTTTCTCTTCCGTTTCCAGCAGAAATTGTAGAAATTTTCAGACCTGACTTTATCGTATTCTCAAGCAAAAACGGCGTTAAACATTTTTTCTCCAGAATTTCGGTTGACCACATTCAAAACACCAAAGTAATAGCCGTTGGAAAATCAACTGCAAAGTTATTAAAAGATAGAGGAATAGAACCGCTAATTCCCGAAAGCTTTAGCGGTGAAGGTCTTATAGAACTGATAAAAAAGAACAAACTCAAGGGAAAGTTTTTGCTGATAAAACCTAAAAAAGCAAGAAACCTGTTACCCGAATTCCTGAAAAAAGAAGGAAACATCGTCCAAGAAGTTATAGCCTATGAAACCGTAACAAATACGGAAGCAGCAGACGAAATGGCAAGAGAGGTAGCAAAGGGATTTGAAATAGCCACTTTCACAAGCCCGTCAACGTTCAAAAGTTTCTTAAAACTATCAGGAGAAAAAGGGAAACAACTGCTTAGAAAAACAAAAATTATTCCGATAGGACATGTAACTGCAGAAGCAATACAAAAAACCGGCTTTAAAGTATGGAAACTACCGCAAGAATATACGTTAAACGGTATAATCAAACTGATAATAGAATATGGAGGGAAAAGATGATAACTGGAAAATTTCCTCAACTGAGGTTAAGAAGATTAAGGAAGAATGAAAACATTAGAAGAATGGTTAGAGAAACAAATCTAAGTGTTGATGATCTAATCTATCCACTATTCATTGTTGAAGGTGAAGGAATAAAAGAAGAGATTAAATCAATGCCGGGACAGTTCAGATATTCAATCGATAAAGTTGTTGATGAAGTAAAAAAAATTAAAGAACTGGGAATACCGGCAATTATCCTTTTCGGAATACCGGAACACAAAGATGAACTTGGCTCTGACAGCTTTTCCGACAACGGTATAATACAACGCTCCATCAGGACCATAAAAGAAGCTGTTCCAGAAATGTATGTAATTACTGACGTCTGCTTCTGTGAATATACATCTCACGGCCACTGTGGATACCTTAAATGTAACGGAAATATATGTGATGTTGATAACGATAAAACACTTGAGCTGCTTAAAAAACAGGTTGTATCACACGCCAGAGCTGGAGCTGACATGGTAGCTCCGTCAGGTATGATGGACGGTATGATAAAAGCAATTAGAGAAGGTCTAGACGAAGCTGGATATACAGACATTCCGATTATGTCATATGCAGCAAAATATGCATCTGCTTACTACGGACCGTTTAGAGATGCAGCAGAATCTGCTCCGTCTTTTGGAGACAGAAGAAGTTATCAGATGGATCCAGCTAACATAAACGAAGCTTTAAGAGAAGTTGCTCTTGACATTGAAGAAGGAGCCGATATTGTTATGGTAAAACCAGCTCTTTCCTACATGGACGTTATTAAAGCAGTAAAAGATACATTCAAATATCCAACAGCAGCTTACAATGTAAGCGGTGAATACTCCATGATAAAAGCTGCAGCAGCAAATGGATGGATAGATGAGAAAAGAGTTGTTCTTGAAACCCTTTTATCAATGAAAAGATCCGGTGCCGATATCATTCTTACATACTTTGCAAAAGACGTTGCTAAGTGGCTTAGCGAATAATTGGGGGATTCTTCCCTCTTTTTTATTTTTATGTGTTAAAGGAATATTTCATAGCATTGTATAGAAACATAAGAACGCCATTCACATCTTCACTACTTCTGGGATCACATGAAAGCACAGGTAAATTAAACTTAGAAAGCTTTTCAACATTAAAACCGGGATTAATATCTCTTTTTGTCAAAAGTATTAACTTTTTTGCCTTATCCCATGAAGGTGTTTTTGAGAAAAAATCAACATAAAATTCAGTTTCACTTAACGGAAGTTCGGCTGAATGAAGCAAGAGAATAGCATCATAATCGCTCCCAAGTGTATCCCAGAGAAAAGAAAACCTTTTCTGTCCAGGAAGGCCGACAAGAACAAAATCTACACCGTTAAGATTAATATGAGATATATCAAGTCCTATTGTTGTGGTGCCGGATAGCTCTTTAATCTCTTCAGGATCAAAGTTTGAAACTTCCACGCCGTCATATGCTTCTCTGTTAGCCGTCCTTATAAAAGTTGTTTTTCCAGAATTAAATGGGCCAGCTACAAGAACCTTTATTTTGTTATCCATTAGAATTAGAACCTCCTTCTTTTTATATATGATAACAAAAATAATAAGAAAGATACAAGCGTAATGGTTGAACCTGAAGGGACGTTAAAAGTTAAAGATAGAATTACTCCCAAAAATGCCGAAGTAAGGCCGAACAAAATAGACAGAACAATCATTCTTCCAAAACTATCAGTAAGTTCATAAGCTGAAGCAGGCGGCATAACAAGAAGGGAAAAAACGAGAAGAGCACCTACCGCCTTCATTGCTCCTATAACCGCAACAGTAATAAACGACGTTGCCGTAAAGGTAACAATCTCTACGGGAATACCTGAAGCTTTTGCTATCTCTTCGCTGAAAACAGTCAGGTATATCTCTTTATAGAAAGAAAAAGTTAAAATAGCTATTAAAACAGCTGTTATAGCCAGTATCCAGACATCACTGCTTTCCACCATTAAAGGACTTCCGAAAAGATAATAAAGGGCTTCCGATCTATATTTCCCTGAAATTCCAAGGAAAAGAACGGCAAGTCCCATACTTGTAGCAAAAAGAATACCTATAGTTGCATCAAACGTGAGGCGACCTTTATAGCTTAAAAACCATATTGCAGACGAAGCTACAAAAGCAAAAAGAAACCCCCAGAAAAGCGGAAAGCTTCCCAGTAAAAGACCAAAGGCTATACCAGCAAAGGCAATATGAGCCAGCCCTGCCCCTATAAAAGACATCTTACGTAGAAAAACATAAACACCAACTATCGAACAGATAAAGCCCGAAAGCACCGAGCCGATTAACGCCTTGATGAATATACCATACTTTAAAAACTCTAAAGGATTTTCTACACTTATCATTTTTAGTTTTTATTTAAATTCAGCAAAGGCACAAGATTTTTATCATAAGGAGTAATTATAAAGGTATTATTCGGACCGTTAGCAAGACTTTTTATCGTTTGCAGATAATACCATTGAAGGTAAGCTTTTGAGAGAGAATCAGCAATTATCTTATTCGATTCGGCTATACCTTTTGCCTCCGTTATTTTCCTTTCGGCTTCAAGTTTTTCCTTCTCTATAACAAACTTCATCTTCTCTGCTTCTTCTTTCGCTCTTAGCTTCTCTTCTATCTTTTCAACAACCTTTGAAGGAAGCTTAACGTTTCTCAAAAGCACATCAACAACCTGAATATTGTCACTCTTTAAACGATTTTTAATCTCGTCAAAGATCTTTTTTTGAAGTTCTGCCCTTTTAGACGAATACAAATCTTCGATTTTATACTGAGCAACAATATTTCTCACTGACTCCCTTGCTATCGGAACAATAAGCTTATCCGCATAATCTTCACCAAAATTCTTGTATATTTCATCCGCTTTTGAAGGCACTATTCTGTATAAAACAGTAACATCCAAAACGGCAGGTAACCCCTCTATACTAAGAGCAGAAATTGGATTTCGCGTCCTCTGAGTCATATCAATTTTTTCAACCCTTGTTGAGAAAATGACTACTTTATCCGCCCCGGGAATAACAAGATGGAACCCTGGATAAAGCTCCTCTTTATCTATTTTTCCCAACCGCAACCTTACCCCCACTTCCCCAGCATCAATTGTAATAAAACAGTTAAGAAGAAAAATAATAACTCCGAAAAACAAGATCATTACAATTATCGGACGGGCGGGAAGCTTCTTACTCTTTTCCTCCATCGTCTTTCTTCTCCTCTTGTTCCCTTAGCCACTTTAAAGCCTTCTGATGCTTTATAATCTCACCGGTTTTCATATAAACAGCGTATTCGGCAATATTCGTGGCATGATCACCAACTCTTTCAAGAGAACGTGTAACAAGTATTAATCTTAAAGCTATGTGAGCCGTCTTTGGATCACTCTCAACAATTTCTATAAGTTCATCAGTAATTCTTGCATAAAAACTATCGACTATATCATCTTTTTCTATCACTTCCTTGGCCATTTCTATGTCACCCTTCAAAATAGAAAGAATGGCATCTTTAAGCATCTCCTTAACTATTATTGCCATACGCGGAAGATCAACGTAAGGCTTTATAGGCGGATATTCTGAAAGATAAATAGCTATTTCACAAATATCTCTTGCCAGATCTCCTACCCTTTCAAGATCCCCTATACTCTTTAAAATTGATACAACAAATCTCAAATCGGAAGCCTCAGGTTGGTAAAGGGCAAAAATCCTCACGCATTTTTCTTCAATCTCAAGCTCTTTAAGGTCAATCAACTTATCATACTCATAAGTGGAACGTGCCTTCTCTGCATCTCTTTCTATCAAAGCTTCCATGGCTTCCGAAATGATTCTCCTTGCCATATCAGAAATTTCGATAAAATCTCTCTTTAACTCGTCAAGTTCTTCAACATATTTGTTCACCATAAGGACAAATCCTCCCTGCTTTTATTTTGTCAACAGGAATAAGTATAAGATATAAATTATGAATTTTTTTTAAATTTGGAAGTAAAAAGGAAGGAAATGGAAGAGGCTATACCACCTCTTCCAAACGGAAAGATTAACCTTTGTAATTCTCTACAGCCCTTACTATAAGAGCTTTAGCTTCTTCAGAACCTTTGTATTCTTTTAGCTTCACCCACTTACCTGGTTCAAGATCTTTATAATGCTCAAAGAAATGCTTAATCTCGTTAAGAACAGCCTCCGGAAGATCTGTTATCTCTTTAACATCTTTATACTTAAGATCGAGTTTATCCACAGGAACTGCAAGAATTTTCTCATCCTGACCACTCTCATCTTCCATTATCAAAACGCCAATAGGCCTGCATCTTATAACACTTCCAGGAACAACCGGAGCTCTTGAGATAACTAAAACATCAATTGGATCACCGTCATCGGCAAGAGTGTTAGGAACAAATCCGTAATTTGCAGGATAAAACATCGGTGTAAATAGAAATCTGTCAACAAAAACAGCTCCGCTATCTTTGTCAACCTCATACTTAATGCTGGAACCTTGTGGAATTTCAATTACCGCATAGATGTCTTCCGGAACATTTTTCCCTGCCGGGATTTTTTTTACATCCATCTTCTCCTCCTAAAGTTGTTTTTCTGAATTTTACACTATACAAAGCATCAACCTAAACCTTTTTGGATAAAAAGTAACTGCCGGCAAAAAAGACAATAGAACCTAATATTAGTAATCCTGCAAGATCGGGCAGTATCGCGGAAAGAGAGAGTCCTTTGATTAATATTCCAAAAGCACCATCTATGTAATATTTTAGAGGCGAAAGATAAGATAGGTATTGAAGAACTTTAGGCATAGCTTCTATGGGTGTCCAGGAACCAGAGAGGTAAAGTATTGGAACAAGCACGAGAACTGAAAGCTGAGATACCTGAAGCATATTTTCAGAAATTGCAGCTATAAACATGGATAGACCAGAAGCAGCAAATACAAAAACAAGCGTAAAGACGGCAAAATCAAGTAAATTTCCTTTTACTGGAATTCCCAAAACACCCTTAACCATGAAAATCATCGAAAACATCGTGCAGAGCAGTATTACTACCGACATTGCAACAACTTTTGCAAGCATAAAAGTGTAGTTGTGAACTGGAGAAACCACTAACATTTCTATGTTTCCTCTCTCTTTTTCCCTTATGATTGCAGCAGAGGGAAGAATGAGAAGAAACAGAGTAACAACCGTCAGTAGCTCGGAAATCCCCATAAAATTTTTACTTGAGGCATTTTGATTAAAATAAAGTCGGGCATCAGGCTCTATCAATCCAACACCGCTTTTAAAAGGGAAATGCTCCATTATAAAATTGTAGGTAATTTGTGCAGCATAAGCGGAAAAAAGATAACTTGCCACTATTTCAGCACCGTTTATTATCATACCTATTTCAGCTCTTCCTTTTTTGAAATCTCTTTCAAAATTGTCAGGAATCTTTATAACAGCAATGGCTTTATCTTCCAGCAGCTTATCTTCCAGCAGCTTATCATTTAAAACATAGCCCTGAAAATTGAAGTAAGGTTTATGAAACTTGTAAACATACTCCCTTGAAATTGGAGTCATATCATAATCCTGAACGAAAAATTTTGCATTTCTAAGAGTAAGACTTATTCCGGTAGCAGCAAAATATATGTCAAGCGTAAAAGCATATATGGCAAATATGAGCAATCCTTTACTTCTGATAAATTGAAGAAGTTCTTTGTAAATAAGCGTTGAAAACCTACCGAAAAACTCTTTCATCTTTCCCTCTTTCTAAAAAGCCTCACATTAAGAGCGAAAAATAGCACATAAAAACTCACCAATGCTGCAACATGAGGAATTAGAGGTAAAATTCCAGCGTCTTTGAAGAAACAGGATTTTAAGATCTTCATATAGTAGTAAGTAGGGATTATATGAGCCATTAAAAGACCGTTCTTGTTCATGGCACTTATAGGTGTCATATAACCAGAATAGAGAATGGAAGGAACAATCGTCAGTATTATAGAGCCAACAAAAGCAGAAACCTGAGTATTTAAAAAAGTCGAAAGAAGAAGTCCGAAAGCTGATGCAACAAAAATAAAAAGAATAGAAGCCAGCAAAAAGAAAAGAAGATTGCCTTTAAAAGGCACTTTAAAAACGAACAATGTCATTAAAAATATCATCAAAAAGTTTATGAAAGAAACAATAACCGTGTAAATTTGCTTGCCCAAAAGAAATTCAACCTTTGTAATCGATGAAGTGTATATGTTATAAATTGAACCTCTTTCTTTCTCTTTAGCAATTAAAAGAGATGCCATAACTGCCGGTGACATAAAAAGAACAACTGCCATCGTTCCCGAAGCCATCAAGTATTCCTGTTTTAAGTTTTCATTAAACCAGTACCTTGTCTTTAAACGCACCGGTAGAGAAACATTGGTCACCTTTGCCAGACGATCAAGATTCATCTGATTAATAACTGCAGTAACGTAGCTTTTAGCCATCTCTCCCCTGTACGGAAAAGTGCCATCAACAATGATGAAAACTTTTTTGTTCTTACCGCTTTTTATGTCTTTTTCAAAATCTGGCGGAATAACCAGACCAAATCTTGCTTTGTTATCTAGTATAAGTTTATCTATTTGCTTTTCGGAATTTACTTCTCCAAGAAAATGGAAATACTCTTTTGTAGCGGAAAGCTTATACACAAGTTCTCTACTCAAGCTGGAATGATCATAATCTACAACAACAAAAGGTATCTTATCAACATCCAATCTCATACCGTAACCGAAAATAAGCATCATTGTAACAGGCACTACAAAAACCACAATCGTCCCTATTCTATCTTTAATCATCTCCTTAAACTCTTTAACAACTATCGTTTTAATCTTCCGTAAATTCATGTTCCCTCACAGCATATACAAATACATCTTCCATAGAAATTGGAGCTTCCTTCATATAAACAACATTAACACCTGCTTTCTTCAAATCTTCAGAATTTAAAGAAATTCTGGAATATATTCTGATTCTCCTCCCGTATAAAACTGCATTAAACCCATTCGCCAGGAGCTTATCCACATCAGAAAAGGGATTTTCTGTTTTTACTTCATAGATTTTCCCTATTTTCTTTAAAGTCTCTGACTTTAAGTAAGGAGGAGTTCCAAAGGCAATCATTTTTCCTCTATTCATTAACAAAATTCTGTCGCAATATTCGGCTTCATCCATATAGTGAGTGGTTACTATTATAGTTACACCTATTTCTCTGGCGAGAAAACGTATTATCTGCCAGAACGCATCTCTCTCTGCAGGATCAACGCCGGATGTAGGTTCATCGAGAAACAGAACCGCAGGACCGTGAATCACAGCACACATAAGAGCCAAACGCTGTTTAATACCTAACGGTAAATCTTCGACAATAGTGTCCCTATACTTCTCAAGACCAACAAGAGAAATAGATTCTTCTATTCTCTCTTTCAAAACATCTGTTGCAAGGTTATATATCTTTCCCCACAGGAAAAGGTTCTCATAGACAGTTAAATCAGCATAAAGAGAAAATTTCTGAGACATATACCCTATTACTGTTTTTATTTTTTCGCCTCTCATTCCGGCTATTTCACAAACACCGGAAGTCGGATTGTAAAGTCCCGTCATAACCTTTATGAGAGTTGTTTTTCCAGCACCGTTAGGCCCCAACAATCCGAAAATTTCTCCCTTCTTAACGGTAAAAGAGATGTGATCAACAGCCGTAAAATCTCCAAATTTCTTAACAAGATCTTTAACAACTATAGCATCTTCAGGCACGGGAAAATCAATGAAAAAAAATGGCTTTAAAACAACTCTCTTTAATCCCGTTTTAAGCAAAAAGACATCCTCGACTCCTGGCTCAACTTTTTTAAGTTTAAGACGAAGGCTTTTTAATTCTACGGGTTCCTTATCTGTAACAAATCTGAGCACACTGCCTTTCAGTCTGGGAATCTTGTAAAATCTCCAAGCAATTTCATAGGCCTTTTCAACATCCTCCCCTTCGGCTTCATAAACGGTTAACTCTTCTTCAAACAGCTCTTCGGGATTTGCAGTAACTATAATTTTTCCGTTCTTCATTATTGAAAGGACCGTGCTCCTTTCAGCTTCGTCAAGGTAAGACGTAGAAATTACAGCCGTTATACCTTCATCTTTCACAAAGTTATAAATAAGCTTCCAGAGTTCTCGCCTTGAAACCGGATCTACTCCCGTGGTAGGTTCATCGAGAATAATAATCTCAGGAGTGTGAATAAGACTGCAACAGATCCCGAGCTTTTGCATCATTCCACCGGATAGTTTCCCGGCTTCTCTTTTTCTAAAAGGAAGCAACCCTGTGGTTTTTAAGAGGAGGTTTTTTCTCTGTTCTCTAACATCTTCAGGAACATCGTGAAGATCTGCGAAAAAATCGATGTTCTCTTCAACCGACAAAGTGTGATATAGATTTAAACCAAGACCCTGAGGCATAAAGGCTATTTTATCTTTAAGCTTCTCAGCAACCCTGTCATCTTTTATATCAATGCCAAACAGTCGGACTTCACCATCATCATATTCAAGGACACCCGCAATGGTTTTAAGTGTCGAGGATTTACCTGCCCCGTCAGGTCCCACAAATATGTAAATGTCCTGCTTTTTGACAGAAAAAGAGATACCATCAACAGCTACTATTTTTCCCTTATTGTAAGTTTTTCTCAGGTTTCTAACATCAACAACATTCATTTCCCAATCTCTATGTAACCATCAGCAGGCATACCGGGCTTTAAAACATGATCAGGATTTGATTTAAGCTTAAGTTTTACACCGAAAACTTCTTTTACCCTTTCCTCTTTCGTCTGAACTTCCTTCGGTGTAAATTCAGCTTTTTGAGCGATATAACTAACATATGCGGGAAACTTCTTACCAGGATAAGCATCTACCTCTACATAAGCAGGTTGTTTAAGGTGAATAAGTCCTACCTTTTTCTCAGGAATAAAGCCTTTTAAATAAAGCTTGTCCATGTTAACTATTGAAAAAAGGCGAAATCCTGCGGGAATCACTTCACCAACATTCACATATTTCACGGTAATAGTTCCATTTACCGGTGCTTTTATTACTGTATCTGATAAATGAGCTTCCGCTTCATCAACAACCGCCTTAGCCTGATTGACTCTATCTAAAAAAGCAAGATACTCTTTCTCTTTTGCCTTTACAGTTGCCTTTAAAGCGTCAATCTCATTATCCAGTGAAGCAATATCACTGTATTTACTCTTAACAATTTCCACACCTGCTTTCGCTATCTTTACGGCCTTTTTAGCTTTCAAAAGGTTTTCCTTTCCACTTTCAAAATCAGCTTTTGCAACCTTAAAAGCCATAACCGCCTTATCAAATTCAGAACGGGGTATTATCTTTTTTTCATAAAGTTTCTTAAACCTTTCATAGTCAGCTTCCGCCTTTTCATAAACAGCTTTTGCCTTCTTTAAAGCCTCTTCAGCTAAAGCAACATCTTTATTAGCCATAGACTCTTTTTCTCTGGCTATCTTTAACTGAAAATCAAGCTGACTCTTCAAAGAATTTCTCTTATCTATCAAAGCTGCTAAACGTTCTTTATAGGCGTTTACCTCTTGCTCCTTTGCCTGAGCTGCCTTTTGTGCAGCTTCAAAAGCGGCTTTTGCCTGCTCAACCCGTGCAAGGACAGCCTTTGAATCCAGAATCGCAAGCGTTTCGCCTTTTTTAACGTTATCTCCCTCATCAACGAAAATCTTTGTAACTCTTCCGGGAACTTTAGTCCCCACGTCTATCTCATCTCCTTCTATCCTACCGCTTACATAAACATTCTTTTCCGCTTTCTGAAAAAGAGAACAGGAACCTGTTAAAACCATTAAAAAAGCAAACAAAGGTATAAATCTCTTCATATCTCTCTCCGTTGAACCATGATTCACTATTCGTTAAAGTATAAAAAATAAAAGCTCTTAAAGTCAACTTTAACCACAGTTGACGACCAGGACTAACAGGAATACATTCCAGCCTAAACAGAGTAGGGAGTTTCTAATGACCTGGGTTAGTCTTGGACTTACACTTATTATAGGATTTGCACTGTTCACTTCCACAGCGTGGGGCATTTATAAAACATACAAAATTCACAAAAGTTACGGGGAAAAGAACCGTGACAGACATTAAATCCTTAACATTTCCCGAACTTCAGAACTTCGTAGTTTCCATAGGATTCAAAAAATACAGAACTTCACAGATAGCAAAATGGCTTTACAAAAAACTTGCAACTTCCTTTGATGAAATGACTGATATATCAAAAAAAGGAAGAAAAATTTTAAAAGAAAATGCTGAAATCTATAACCTTAAAATAGTGAATAAAGAGGTTTCTAAAGACGGAACCATAAAATACCTATTTGAATTAAAAGACGGTAACCGTATTGAAACAGTTTTCATACCTGAAAGAGACTGGAATACAATTTGTGTGTCAACTCAGGTAGGCTGCCCGATAGGTTGTAAATTCTGTTTTACTGCAAAAGACGGGTTTACAAGAAACCTGACAACTTCCGAGATTGTTGATCAATATTTATCGGTTCAAAGGGATGTAGGCATAGAAAATCGCATATCCAACGTGGTTTTTATGGGAATGGGTGAACCTCTTCTCAACTTTGAAAATGTCAAAAAAAGCATTGAAATACTCACTGACGATAGAATGATCGGACTGTCAAAAAGAAAAATAACAGTTTCTACCTGCGGTATTATTCCAGGAATTAAAAAGATGGCAAAAGAAATGCCAAAAATAAAGCTTGCACTGTCTCTTCATGCCACAGAAGATGAGACAAGAGAAAATCTAATACCCCTCAATAAGAAGTATTCCATAAGAGAAATAATGAAAGAACTTAAAAATTACCCGGCCGATAATATTAGACGAATAATGATTGAGTATCTTATGCTCGAAGGAATAAATGACTCTCCGGAAGATGCAGTGAGACTGTCAAAACTCGTAAAGGGTATTCCTGTAAAGGTGAATCTAATTCCGTTTAACCAATATCCTGGATCATCATTCAAAACACCTTCCAGGGAAAAGATAGAAGCTTTCCAAAAAATCTTATGGGACAGAGGAATTGCGACTTTCATACGGGATTCTAGAGGACAGGATATATCAGCAGCATGCGGGATGTTAAGAGGAAAAGATAAAGAGACTTCAAAGCAATAAAACTATCTTTATTAATTAACCATTTTCTAAAATTTGTTAAGCAAGAGTGCCAACATTATCTTCTCTTTTTTTTCCAACCTCTTTTAACATTACATCAACAAACTTTGAATCTGGCTTTTTATTAACTTCTATCTGAATGTAATTACCTGTCAAAACGAGATTCTTATCAGATCTATTTAAAGCAACTGCTCTTAATGTTTTACCTTTAAATTGCTTTCTAAACTGCAAATTCTTCTCTGTGCTTAAAGCTAACAGCTCCCGGGACCTTTTTTTCTTCTCTACCTGAGAAACATCATCTTTCAAAAGAGCCGCTCTGGTTCCTTTCCTGGGAGAATAGGTGAAAACATGAAGATAACCGAAAGGCAATGCTTCTATAAACTTTTTCATGGTTTGAAAATCTTCATCCGATTCTCCCGGAAAACCAACTATAACATCTGTCCCAATACAAACGTCTTTTTTCAAATCAGCCAGTTTAAAAGCCAACGATTCATAATACGAAAGAGTATATTTTCTTCCCATTTTCTCTAAAATTTTTTCACTTCCGCTCTGAAGAGGAATGTGAAAGTGAGGAGCTATCTTGTCGCTACTTACAATCTCAAGGAGCCTATCAGAAAACTCTTGAGGCTCAATAGAACTTAATCTTATCCAGAAATTTCCCGGAATTTCAACAATCTTTTCTAAAAGATCCGCAAGAGTTACATTTCCCAGATCCTTTCCGTAAGCCCCAAGATGTGTTCCTGTTAGAACTATTTCTACGTACCCGCTATTCACGAGCATCTCAACATGTTCAATCACCTTTTCCGGTATCTCACTTAACATTCTTCCACGAGCTTTAGGAATTATGCAGTAAGAACAAAAAGACTCACAACCCTGCTGTATTTTCAAAAAAGCCCGACTCTTCTTTCCATAATCCGCATTCATTAAAGGTTGAAATTCTGTTACATTCCATGTCCCTTTTAAAAAAACGCCCTTTGTGCGTCTTTCCACAATCTCCACAAGCCTAAACTTCTCAACATTTCCTGTAACTATATCAGCCTCTTTTATTGAAGAAACAATTTCAGGATAAACTTCACTGTAACAACCTGTAACAACAACAAGAGATTCTGGATTTATTCTTTTTGCTCTCCTGATAGCTTTTCTAGACTTAGCATCGGCAGAAGCCGTAACCGTACAAGTGTTAATCACATACACATCTGCCACTTCAGAAAACGGAACAACAGTATACCCCGCTTTTTTGAAAGCCTCTTCCATAAAGGCTGTCTCATGAAAATTCATCTTGCAACCAAGTGTATAAAATGCAACCTTTTTCATCTGCTCTCCGAACAGAAATTTTTACCAAATTTATATCCTAAAAGAGAAAATGAAATTTGTCAGGAAAAATTTTTATTGATGAAAAAGGAAATAGGGAAAAACAACAAAAAGCTCCGCTCAACTTTGTAACTTCATCTTTCAATCCTACAATTATATCTGTTTTAACAAATACTTCCGGAATAATATTCCTTAAATCAAGATTCATATAACTTTCAAGGAGTTTTATCGCTTTATCTTTGTCAGGTAAGGGATAGATGTCAGAAAATCCACACTCCTTTCTAAACCAAGTAACAGTAGTTTCAAAATCTCTGCTTAGCTTTTTCAAAAATCTTTTACAAATAACTTCAGGTTGAGACATGCCGCAAAAGAGCGGTGTCGGAGAATACAAAATCAATTTATTAATTTTCTCTGGAAAGTAAACAGCCATCAAGATAGCAACAGAAGCTCCAATAGACCATCCCACAACAGTAGAACTACTTTTTATACTTTTCCCAAATTTTTTAGCAACCTCATAAATATTGGTTATCTGTAATGGTGAATTACCATGCCCAGGAAGCTCCAGATGGAAAGCATTTGCAAAGGGTGTTTTCATCCATATATCCTTATTAAAAGACCAACCATGAATTGTATAAACCATTTTTGCCTCTCTTACTATGGTATTTACTAAATTATATATCTGCAAAATCTAAAAACAGAGAAAAATAAATTACGGAATAATTGTTCATATATCCGAACACATCTGAAAACAATCAAATATTATAGCTCTTGAAAATATAATCATTTTCGCCATCTTTTGTATAATGAAGCAAAACTGAGCGAACGAGGGGAAGATGAACGAAGATTTTTTCTCAATGTGGGAAAATATAAAAAAGCCAGTTTTAATACTAAAAGACAAAGGTGAAATCGCATATTGTAATTCAGCACTAAAAGAATTATTCAACGTTGAAACAATAGACAGAGCAACACATTGCTATAAATTGATATTTGACTCTAACTACCCCTGCTTTGACGAAGAAAGGCTAATATGTCCCGTTAAATTACTGATGAAGAACCACAGAGATTCCTGTATAGTCCTTCGAACAATAAAAGTTAACGAGAAGAACAGAGAATATCTAATAGAATGTTTCCGTGAAAACAACTTTATAGTCGCAATTTTTACTGAAGTAACAGAGATAATAAAAGAATTTGGAAAAGAAAAAATAAAAAGCATAAAAGAGTTTGCGTCTTCCCTTGTTGGAGAAGTTTCAAAAAATAGTAGAACATTTATAACGCTCATATCAATATCAAATTTTGATGAGATAGTAAAAATCTATGGTATAGAAACATCCATTGTTGTTTCCGGAAAGCTCGAATCAAAAATCAAAAAATTCCTCAGCATGTCAGGAGTAGAGTCATTTGCAATATCTGACGGAAACATAGTTACAGTGTTTAAAAATGGTTTTTCAACTGAAGAAATAAAGAAAATAGAAAGAAAAATACTAAGTATGTTAACAGAATTTGAAGTAGAAGTACTGGATGATAAAGTGCCGGTAAATACAGTTCTCGTATCAGTTTTTCTAAAAAAAGAGGAGTTCAGCACCGTATCAGATTTAATATCAGTTCTCCTCCTCATGAAAAGTCGTCTCTCTTTTGCAAATGAGAAAAAAGTCTCTCTTGACAGCATACAAGGAATAGAAAAAATAATTCTCAAAAAGAGAAAAAAACTGAAATTAATCGTCAAAAGCCTTAATGAAAATAAAATAGATATCTTCTTCCAGCCTATAATCAATATAAACTCTGGTAAACTTGAGCATTTTGAAGTTTTAATGAGAGTTAGGGAAAACAACGAAGTGATTCCAGCAGGTTATTTTATAGACGAACTTTATGAAAACAATTTAAGTGTAGAATGTGATATAAAAGTTCTTGAAAAGTTAAGGGAATACAAGGATATTCTGGGAAAGTTTGGCTATCCAGTATATATAAATGTATCCCACCGAGCTTTAGGCTCTCTATTTTACAGAGACGAATTAAAAAAGACCATAAAACTCCTTGCAAAGTCAAATGTCAAAGTAAACGTTGAAATTACCGAACAAGTTTTATTCGAGAATTTTAAAATTTTAGAGATAGCATCAAGAGAACTAAATTTTTCAATAGCAATAGACGACTTCGGAAGCGGTTACTCTTCATTCAAACTGGTTTCTGAACTTGTTAAAAGAGGAATGTTGACTGCCATAAAATTAGACAGTTCTCTTGTTAAAAATGTAATGGATGATGAAAATCTGATCAGAATCATATCTTTAATATCTTTTATGGCAAAGATTTTCCGCGTTAAAACAATAGCAGAATATGTAGAAAATGAAAAAATCGTCGAAATTCTAAAAGAATTAAACATAGATTACGCCCAGGGATACTTTTTCTCAAAACCTATTCCTATAGACGAAGTAGAAAAGGTTGTTGAAAAATTTGGAAGCAACTGCGAAAGATGGTAGTAGCTTTCTGGAAAATTTGCCATATAATCTACACTTATGGAAACCCCAGGTATTGTACTTAAAAAGGAGAAACTGTCTGAAAGGCTATTTCATCTATCCCTATATACGGAAAGAATGGGAAAAATAAACGCTTTGATAAGATTGGAACTTAAGGATTTCCCGCTATCTGTGGAGCCGTTTTCTCTATCTATTTTTAATCTGAAAATCACAGGTGAAAGAACAGAAATAATGAAAGTTAAACTATTAAAGCATAACGTTCCTAAAGACATAAGGAAATTCAAATATTTAAGTTTAATTGCAAAATATGTTGATAGTTTCACAGGCAGCGCACCGGAGAAAAAAATTTTCGAACTAACCAGATTCTACATGATGAACGTAAAAGACCGCTTTTTGCTCGCAGCAACAATGTTTATAATAAAACTTGCTTTCTTTGAAGGACTATTTCCAAATCTAACCAGATGTGCAATTTGCGGTTCCTCAAAAAACATATCAGGATTTTCATTAGAAGAAGGAAGCATAGTGTGCAACAAATGTTCCAGAGGTAATCTGATTCCGTGGAACGAAACTCTTTCAAAAGAAACAATTTACCTTCTCAAAAATTCTTTTTTTTCTATCAAATTTTGTAGAATTAATAGTCTAAAACGGATAAGAAATTTGTTCGAAAAACATTTATCTTATAGAATTGGAACAGAAAATGTTATCTAAAGACAAGCAAAAAGCTTTAACGGTATCAGGAGACACGATAGTTGAAGCCAACGCAGGCACAGGAAAAACACGGTTAATAGTTGAAAAAGTCGTCTCTTTAATAGAAAACGGATACCGAATTGATGAAATTGTATTGATTACATTTACAGAAGCGGCTGCAGGTGAACTAAAAGAGAGAGTAAAAAACAGGATATATGAAGAAGTCATGAAAGGAAAAGAAAAATTTCAGGATGCGATTCTGCTTCTTCCGTCAGCGCCCATAAGCACTATACACGCCTTCTGTTACGAAATATTGAAACGATTCGGATTCCGTTACGGTTACTTTGACATAGATTGCGAAATGTTAACAGAAATAGAAGCAGAAAACATGCTTGAAGAAGCGGTTTTCAAAGTAATAAGCAATATAGATATAAATCTACTAAGAAATGTTATAAAAAGAATTTCTTCAGACTACATAGCAGGACTTAACACTCTTATCAACTTCATAAAAGAGAGTATTAAACACAGGACAAGATTTGCCGTTTTTCAAGAAAACTTCTCTGCCGACAACATGTTTTTGAAAGTTGAAGAACTTTTTAATTTGATAACATCTAAAAGTTTTTCGTTAACTAAAATCGCCCGTCAAAATTATGAAATTGAAAAAAATTTGGCCAAAGAAATATTGAAAGTACTATTGGAATGTTACAAAAGCTATGAAGAAACCAAAAAAAAGAAAAAAAAAGTTGGATACAATGATCTTTTAGAGCTTACACATAAAATGCTCACCGAAAATGATAATGCGAGAGAAGAGATAGCTTCCCTTTACAAATATATAATAGTTGACGAATTTCAGGATACAGATCCGTTCCAGTGGAAAATATTAAAGCTGTTAAAACAAACCACCAATCCTCCAACTATTTTCATTGTAGGTGATCCGAAACAGTCTATCTATAGGTTTCGCTCCGCAGATGTTTCAATATGGAATGAGGCTTCCAAATATATGAAAAACCAATGTTTTTTAACCAAGAATTTCCGTTCTGGAAAAAAACTTTTATCCTTCTTTAACGCCATATTCGACAACATTTACAATCAGAACGGAAAGAAGCTTGGTATAGAACTTTCATTTCAGCCTTTTGAAGGAGAGATACCGGGCGGAGAAATTCTCTCCGTAGAATTCACAAAGGAAGAAGAATTTGCAGAAAAAGCAATTGCCCTTACACTTGAACGCTCAAAGAACAGAAAAATAGCCGTTATCGGGAGAAGCAGAAGTAGTCTCGCCGTTTTTGAAAAGATTTTAAGAGAAAAGGGAATAGTTTTCTCAGTAATCGGTTCAAACCCGTTTTTAACCGAAGGGGTAGAAGAACTTTTACATCTGCTTAAGTGGCTTAAAGACAGAGACGATTTAAAATCCTTTTTCTTTTTTCTGTCCTCACGGTTCTGCGGTCTTAATCATCATGAAGCCTTAACGTTCATCAAAGAAAAAACAACAGGCAATAAAAATAAAGATAAAGAGCTTACAAAACTTTTGGAGAAACTGGAAGATATCAGAAATCAGAAAGATAAAGAACTCCATGCAATTTTACTTAACAGAATACTGGAAATAACAGGATTCATAGAAATGCTTTCTGTTCTTGATAGAGAATCATATTTTAGCGTTCTTGAACTGGTTAAAGAAGTTGCAAACTTTGAAATGGAAAATGCCGTCCCCTTTGATTCCATGGTAGATTTTATTGAAGAACTTAAAAATTCAAGAGACGCAGGAGTAAACATCGCTCCGGAAGATGAAAACGGTTACTTTCTTATGACAATCCACGGCTCAAAAGGACTTCAGTTCAACGATGTTATTCTCCTGCCATGGAAAAGATCGCCAATAAACTCATTCTTCAGATTCACAAGCACAGGATTTGGAATAAAACTTTTCTACGAAAAAACCGACAAAACAACACCGGAAGAAGAATTTGAGGCAAGCCCTTTCTTCTTTATGCTTAAAACTGTTGACGATTATCTTGACTACCTCGAAGCAAAAAATTTAGTCTATGTATCAATGACAAGAGCAATAGAGAGACTAATTGTAGGTATCAACACTCAAAAAAGTAGCAAGAAATTCCCATACGGGAAAAACCTCGATAAACTTGTCCCAATAGTCGAAAACTATAAGATAACAAAATTTCCCGAAATAGAAATCCCGAAGAAAGAAGAAACAAAACTTTTTACCATACCGGAAAAAGAGATCAATACAATAAAGGTAATATACCCAAGCACTCACGAGGCAGAAACGGAAAAGAGCAACTCGGAGACAAAAATTGCAGCACCAGAAGGCATGAGTCCTGCAGAATACGGAACTGTTGTCCATCTACTGTGTGAAGCATTTGTTAAAAACGCAACAAAAGAAGAGGCAATAAGGTATGCAACATCGCAACTCATTTCCCCACCATCGGTATTAATTAAAAGGCTTAAAGAAATATACGATTTCCTTCACAAAAAATTTCCGCAACTAAGAAAAGGAGAAGCTGAGATAGATGTAAAATATTTCACAGACAGAACGTTTTACTCCGGCAGAATAGACATACTGCTGGAAACAGAAAATGGAGTAGAGGTCTGGGACATAAAAACAGGATTCTTTAACGAAGTGCTCTTTGAGCAGTACAAAGAGCAACTCTTTTTCTACAAAAAAATACTGGAAGCAGCCGGCAAGAAGGTTTCTGGACTAAAACTTCTATACGTTGACGAGAAAAAGGTAATAGAAATCACTTAAATGATATACTTAACATATAACCTTTTAAAGGCAGAATGTTGAAAAAGCTAATACCACTACTTATTATTCTTCTTTCAATTATCGGATGCGTTCCAAAAACGCCCGAAATCGGCTACACAGTAAAAATACCGTCTCAAAAAATAGAAAAACAGTTAAAGAAACACTTTCCACTGATAGAAGAAACCGATTCCTTAGTAATAAAACTTGAAAATCCAACCGTAAAGATTGAAAACAGGAAAGTTTACACCGGTATAACTATAAAGATTAAAACTCCCCTCCTTATAATCCTATCTGGAAAAGCTTACATTTCAGGAAACATCAAATATAAACCTGAAACAGGCAGGATTTATCTTGTCAACCCTTCGATAGAATATCTCGCTATTAACGGTAAAGTTGTAGTATCAAGCAACATGCCCCAAATTAAAGAAATTTTAAATGATATTATCAAGTCAACATTTAAAAAAACACCTATATATACGCTGAAAAAAAGTTACAGAAAACAGGTAAAATCCATAAAGTTATCCGAAAGGGCTCTACTTGTTAAAATAGGTTTTTAATTAATCTATCTTTAGATTCTCTATCCCTTTCTCAGGCTCAGGGTACTTCATGTTAAGAGATTCCAATTTTTTCACAATTATTTTAGCAACAAGATAATTTCTGAACCATTTTTTGTCTGAAGGGATAACAAACCAGGGAGCGTATATCGTGCTGGTTTCAAATATGGCATCGTTATAAGCCCTGATATATTCATCCCAGTGTTTTCTCTCTTTTACATCCTCAACGTGAAGCTTCCAGCGCTTTCTGGGATTGTTAAGCCTTTCAAGAAGCCGCTTTTTCTGCTCCTCCTTACTTATATGAAGATAAAACTTCAGTATAGTTGTCCCTTCATCAAAAAGCATTTTCTCAAAATTTCTTATATGCTCGTATCTCTTCATCCAGACCTTTTCAGGAACAAGACGGTGAACCCTGACAACCAAAACATCCTCATAATGGCTCCTGTTAAATACGGCAATCTCCCCTTTTCCGGGAGTGTGCTTATGAACACGCCATAAAAAATCGTGAGAAAGCTCCTCCTCCGTAGGCTTTTTGAAACTAACAACCTTTATACCCTGAAGATGAACTTCTTTAAAAACATGCTTTATGGTTCCATCTTTACCAGCAGTGTCCATTCCCTGCAAAACTATGAGTATCTTACGTTTACCTTCCGCATAAAGAACATCCTGAAGCTCGCATAACCTTTTTCTAAGCCTGTGAAACTCCTCTTCAACATCCTTTTTACTTTTAAAATCTTCTGTAAAACCTGAATCTATCTTATTCAAATCAAATAGCTTGTCTGGTGTTACCACATAACGCTCAAACATAAAATCACACCCCTGTTATAGGTAGAGAAGGATAAGCGTTCAACGTAAAAGGATCCCCTATTCTCTCCGCCTTTTCAAACCTTAAATATCCTACATACGCAACCATGGCACCGTTATCTGAGGTAAATTCTATTTCAGGAAGGAAAACTTTCACTCTCTCAGTATCCTCAAGCTCCTGCAATCTTTCTCTCAAATAACTGTTAGCCGATACACCTCCCGAAACGGATATCCTTCTTATTCCTGTTTCTCTGACAGCCTTTCTCAACTTTCCAACAACGTAATCTATCGCTGTTTTTTGAAAAGATGCCGCTATCATCTCTTTTGGATAGCCGTCCTCAATTAAACGTCTTACAGCGGTTTTCAAACCACTGAAACTCATATTTACACCGCGGGCTTGAGGTTTTGGAAGAACAAGATAGTTTTCCTTGTAATTTCGAAAAATCCTATCTATAGCAGGTCCCCCCGGATATCCAAAATCAAGCATTTTGGCAACTTTATCAAAAGCCTCACCGATAGCATCGTCAAGTGTTTTTCCTAAAAGTTTATAATTTCCGAGAGAACGAACAACCGAAATCATAGTATGGCCACCGCTAACAACAAGAGAGATAAATGGAAATTCCGGCTCTCTCTTTATAAAAGGAGAAAACATGTGGGCTTCTATGTGATGAACCCCTTTAAAAGGAATATATCCTGCAAAGGCAACACCTTTACCAAAAGTTAATCCTACCAGTAATGCCGGGAGAAGTCCTGGAGTATAAGTAACCGCCACAAGATCTATATCTGAAACATCTACATTTGCTTTCTCCAGAGCTTCTCTAAAAATAACATCAATATTTTTTAAGTGCTCTCTGGCTGCAATCTCAGGAACAACGCCACCGTAAGCTCTGTGAGCCTCATACTGAGAAGAAACAACGTTTGAAAGAACCTTTTTTTCGTTAGAATCATAAATAGCAACAGCTGTATCATCACATGAAGTATCAATTCCCAGAACTTTCATTATTCACTTTCCCTTTTCAAAATTATTATTTGATTTTGCAAAGTTTTCACCGTTAAATTAAACAACTCCCTCAATTTGTTGTAATCTTTCGGCGAAATCCTATCTTTTTTTAAAACCATTTCCATGTTGAAATTTATTTTATCATTTTTGTCTCTCTTCCACCATACATTAATTGAACCAACATCATTTGAGTATCTGAAATCTTCAGGCATGAAAAACAGAAAATAACCAGAAGGAAGAGAAATCTGAACAGAAGAGCGCTTTATCATTCTATAACCTACAACATAAGGGTATTTACGATTTTTAGAAGCCACAAGACCTATAAGCCTAGCATAACAAGGAGCAGGAAGATGAAACAGCATTAAATGTTTGGTTTTAGTTGTAAACACGGACGTATCTCCTTCAACAGTAAAAAACACACTTTTCTCATCAATATTTTTAAAATTTGAAACTGTAAAATTATCTACGTCAAAACCCGGCACTACTGAAGCTGCACTGTTTTCTACAAACCTTTCCATCTGTTTTTCGTTCTGCATTGAAAGAAACATCGCCCTTTCTCTATGAGCATAAACCCCAGTATAATAAAACTTCATTTTAGCTTGTAACGCACCTGTATTCTTTATCGTAAAATTACCTGAAAATCCTTCAACATTGGAAGAAGGAGGAAAAACAGGCGTTTTGGCAAGTATAGCTTTTTTACTATCAAGGTCAACAATCAAAACTTTTCTCCCCTGATCCATAGCAGGAAGCTCTCCAAACGGAACAGTATCACTTGTAGTATCAAGGAAGAGCCACTTACCCTTCCACCTTATAGCGGCAATTTCATGGTTAAAAGCCGTAGGCATAGGCATGGAAACATCCATATTCGCAATTCCAGCCGTAGGAATTAAAACAGGATACCCCTTAACTCCGATAACTTTTAGCATAGCTATAAGCAGCGTTGCATGATCTTTACAGTCACCATATCTGTTCTTTAGAATTGAAGAGGCTGTGTGAGGTTTATAACCGTTTATTCCAAACTCAAGTCCAACATATCTTATATTTTGAGCAACAAAATCATAAATAGCTCTTATCTTTTCTTCTTCCGTTTTTTTACCTCTTATCACCTGTAAAGTAACCCTTTTTACGAATTCATCAGGCTTAACTGCAGAAGAAGCTAAATTGGAATACCATTTTGCTACTTCATCCCACGATTTAACAGATGTAAAGGCAACTTTCCTGGCAACTTCCTCAAAAGGAGGCATTGCAGGTTCTTCCTGAATAGGAGGAACGTTTTTCATACAGAAATAATAAACCTCATCATTCCCTTCTCTTCTCTTTTTAGGCTTTAAGGAAAAGTTATACTCCTTATATTTCACTTTTTTACCAATTGGAACATAAACTTTAAAAGATGCTTCTTTAACAGGATACGAACTCTGAAAAAAGTTCTCCGTCCAGAACTCATTTTTCATGTAAGGCTTTACAGTATCAAGTTCAAAAGCATAGCTTATAATAGCTCCCGGCTTAATAGCAGGCATTGAAATCGTTTGATATTTTAAATCAGAATATATAGGGGCAAAAGCTTGAAAAGGCGGATAGACAATATTAAAAGCATCTTTAGAAGGCTTGACCTTTTTTCCGTCCGGTAATTCCGTATATGCATAAAGTATTTTTAACTTTTGATGTTCCGTTGAAAACGGAATGGTAATCTCACCAAAATCGTTTACTCCCTGTCTATTTAGAATCTTTACCGCTTTCTTTTCTACCCATTTCTTTCTGCCGTCAGGATAGAATTTAACAATTACCCTATCGTATAGAATCTCTGCACCATAAACAGCTGCTCTGGCATAGGAAGTGAACAAAAAAAGAAGTGAAAACAAAACAAGCAAAAATCTCATAACTATCCTCCGCAGAAAGTAGATATAACACAAGGTATAATTTAAGAAAACCTCGGGAGAAGTGAAGATGGGAAAAGAACTATTACGAAAAATACCTTCTGTCGATAGAGTATTAAAAATGTTCCCCGACGGCAGCAAAGAGACAAAAGAGGCTGTCAGGAAAGGACTCGACAAGCTGAGAAAAGCCATTTTAGAAAACCAGCTACACGAAATTACCGATGAAATCATTAGAAAATTTATAACTAAGGAAATAGAAAAGGCGAAAAAATTTAACCTCCGAAGGGTTATAAACGCAACAGGCGTCATAATCCATACTAACCTTGGGAGGGCTCCTATAGATAACGAAGTTGCAGAACATCTAAAAGAAATAATAACCGGATATTCAAACCTTGAACTTAACCTTGAAACAGGAAAACGAGGCATACGATATCAAAATGTAAAAGAGCTTCTAAAAGAGCTTACCGATGCCGAGGATGTCTGTGTGGTAAATAACAATGCAGCGGCCGTTCTTCTTGTTTTATCGGCACTTGCAGCAGGAAAGGAAGTTATTGTATCAAGAGGAGAACTTATCGAAATAGGCGGTTCATTCAGAATCCCTGACGTCATGAAACAGAGCGGAGCCATACTGAAAGAGGTGGGAACAACAAACAAAACTCACCTTAAAGATTACGAAGAAGCGATATCTGAAAATACCGGGCTTCTGCTGAAAGTCCATACCAGCAATTACAAGGTGCTGGGATTCACAGAAAGCGTAGATTCAAAACAGCTGGTAGAACTTGGGAGAAAACACGGCATTCCTGTTTACGAAGACCTCGGTAGTGGCAGTTTCATAGATGTAAGACATTACGGGTTATCATACGAACCAACCGTTCAGAATATTGTAAAAAGTGGCGTTGACGTTATTTCCTTCAGCGGAGATAAACTTTTAGGTTCTGCCCAGGCAGGAATAATCATAGGAAAAAAAGAACTTATAGAAAAAATCAAAAGACACCCTTTAAACAGAGCGTTAAGAATAGATAAAATGACTTTAGCAGTTCTTGAAGCAACACTGAAACTTTACAAAAACGAAGAATACCAGAAAATACCCGTATGGCGAATGATTTCAGAGCCTGAAAATTCAATAAAGGCAAGGGCAGAAAAACTTCATAAACTTTTAGCAGAGAAACTTCCTGATACTTTTTCTATTTCCGTGAATAGAGAAGAAGCTGAGATAGGCGGAGGAGCTCTTCCGCTTGAAACGCTACCTACATTTGTTGTTGAAATTTCGATAAAAGACAAAAGCGAAGAAGCATTTTACGAACTGTTAAGGAAAGAAGAACCACCCGTAATAGGAAGGCTAAAAAACGGAAAACTTCTTCTTGATATGAGAACGGTTAAAGAAGAAGAAATAGAGGTTCTATCAAAATCTGTTTTATCAGTAGCGAAAAAACTCATAGACGGATAAAAAGGAAGGCCGCCTGAGCGGCGGCCCTTTCATCTTGGGGAGGAGGGAGGGGGATAGGGGGTTGTCACTATTAATAATAGTTCCCAACTAGCCTTTGTCAAGTGCAAAATTACAACTTTTGTAATTTTTTGATGCAAAGTTCAAAATTGAATTACCGTTCTTCACACAATCAGAGAAAAATATGTATAAGTATCACAAGGAAAAAAATCTGAAGCATTGAGGTTACCGCTCCAAACAGCAACGCTTTTGGTCCCTCTTTTAAAAGTTCTGAAAATTTAACTCTCATCCCGATAGCAGTAATAGCAACCACAAGAAGATACTCACCTACAATTTTGATATATTTAACAGCCCATATCGGAAGATACCCGGAAGACGCAAGAACACTAAGTGCAAAAAAGCCAATTATGAACATAGGAACTGGAAACTTCTTAACTTTAGTATCACCCTCATTACCAAATATATAAGAGAAAAGGACAACGAGAACACCTATCATTAAAATTCTAACCATTTTAAAAAGTATGGCAAATCTTGCCGCATCAAGGTTTAAAAATGTCCCTGCAACCACAACTTGGCCAACTGATTGAAGTCCACCACCTATAAGAGCACCGCTCTTTATAACATCATAATGGAACACTTTTACAGCAAGAACAGGCAAAAGGAACATAAGTATTGTCCCCATAAGATTAACAACAGCAACAGGAATACCAACTTCGTCTTCATGAGCTTTTATAACAGGAGCAACAGCTGCTATGGCTGACGAACCGCAGACAGCATTACCTGTTCCCATAAGAAGAGAAAAGTTTCTTGAAAACCCGAGTAATCGGCCTATTAGATAATTAACCGTTATAACAAAAGCAACAAGAATAACTACCATCGCAGCACCTTTAAGACCTATATCAATTAATGCATGAAGATTTAACCCAACACCAAGCAAGGCTATTGCAAGAGCAAGTATCTTCTGCTCGGAAAATTTAATTCCCGGCTGAAAGGATTTATCCCTGGCAAAAGTATTTCCTACTACTATACCGATAAGTATTGCAAACGTATCTGCTCCCAGAGACGGAAAAAGTTTTCCCAAACCAAGAGAAACCAACGCAACAGCAACACAAGCCAACAATCCTTTGAAAATCTCTCTCATTTTTCACCTCCTTACACCACTTGGAGGTGGTAATATGTGTCTTTCTTCCATCTAAGTCAAGAGGTATTGCAAATTTTTCTTAAAAACTTATGAAGCATAATTTTAAATTAAAAAAGATGTGGAGGGAAAATGAAACTTTTTCTGGATGACATACATTTTCCGCCTAAAGGCTTTAAGTTAATACGCACAGTAAACCAGCTTAAAGACTTCGTCAAAAAATATGAAGATAAAATAGAGATTCTGGATCTAGATTATGACATGGGAATGAACAGCGTAGATGGCGGAAACGGAATCGATTTCCTGAAATGGCTGGAAGAAGCCGTTTTTACAGGAAAGCTGAAACTTAACAAAAATTTAAGGATAGTATGCCACTCATCTAACACTGAAAAAAGAATGGAAATGGAAGAGATTGCTGCAGGAATAATAGCTTTTTTAAGGAGCCAAAAATGAGAATTTGCATTATACCTGAAACAGGAATAGATGAAAGTTTACTTTCATTTCTTGAAGAAAAGCTATCCAGGATATTCGGCAACGCAAAAGTCAAAACAGGATTTTTGATACCTGAAACGGCTTTCAATTCGTATCGCCAGCAGTTTAACGCGGAAATGGTGCTTAAATCTCTCCCAATACCGGACAGAAAAAAGTGTAACCTTATCTTAGGAGTAACAGAAAAGGATCTGTTCGCAGACGGACTCAATTTTGTTTTCGGAATTGCCGAGCCTCTATCCGGAAAAGCCTTAATTTCCACCGCAAGGCTTAAAAACAGCTTTTACGGACTACCGGAAGATAAAGAACTTTTGAAAGTTAGAACCTTAAAAGAAGCGGTTCACGAAATCGGCCACCTTTTAGGCCTTCCCCACTGTCCCGATGAACGGTGCGTAATGAGTTTTTCAAATTCCATAACGGATGTAGATCGTAAAAGTTTCTATTTCTGCCCAAGATGTCTAAAGGTTATCTACTCTGCAATGTGAAATACAAATGCAACCAACGTTTTTAAGATGTATAATACTATTCCAGTAAAAAAGGAGGGTAAGAATAGATGAGACTGACAAAAGAAGAGGTAAAACATATAGCTCTTCTCTCACGGTTATCCCTTAAAGAAGAAGAGATAGAGATGTTTCAGGAACAACTCAGCGACATTCTAACATTCGTCGAAAAACTTAACGAACTCGATACAGAAGGAATAGACCCTAAATTCCAGATTATTCCGCCGGAAAATGTTTTAAGAGAAGATGTGCCCGGCGTTAGTTTTCCTTATGAAAAGACATTTATGAACGCCCCAGAAACAGATGGAAAACATTTCATCGTTCCAAAAGTCGTCAAGAAATAATGGAGGAGAAGAATGGAATTGATCAATAAATCGTTGAAAGAGCTGTCTGAACTCATAGCCAGAAAAGAGATTAAACCTTCAGAAATAACGGAAGAGATTCTCAAAAGAATAGAAGAAACAGAAGAAAAACTTAATGCCTACATTACGGTTAATGAAAAAGCAGAAGAAGAGGCAAAGAAAAAAGACGAAGAATTAACAAAACTGTCAGAAGATGAAATTCCTGTCCTCTTTGGCATTCCAATGTCCATAAAGGACAATATAAACGTCGTAGGTCAAAAAATGACCTGTGCTTCAAAAATGTTAAAAGATTTTATAGCACCGTATGATGCAACAGTCATAAAGAAACTAAGGGAAAAGGGAGCAATATTCATCGGTAAAAACAATCTTGACGAATTTGCAATGGGTTCATCAACTGAAACTTCATACTTCGGAGTAACCCACAATCCATGGGATCTGGAAAGAGTCCCTGGAGGCTCTTCAGGAGGCTCGGCGGCCGCCGTAGCAGCCCGCTCAGCAATAGCATCACTCGGCTCTGACACGGGAGGTTCAATAAGACAGCCGTGTTCCCTCTGTGGAGTTGTGGGAATAAAACCTACATACGGCAGAGTCTCAAGATATGGACTTACAGCATTCGCCTCTTCTCTTGACCAGATAGGTCCCATAACGAAAAATGTGGAAGACAACGCATTTCTTCTATCTCTGATATCTGGATTAGATGCAAAAGATGCAACCAGTGCAAAACTTCCCGTTCCGGACTACACAAAAACCTTAGACAACAATATTAAAGGTTTAAAAGCTGGACTTCCAAAAGAGTATTTCATAGAAGGTATCGAACCTGAAGTAAAAGAAAAAATAATGGAAACGGTAAAACACCTTGAAAGCCTCGGCGTTGAAATAGAAGAAATATCCCTTCCTCACACATCTTACGCAGTTGAAACATATTACATAATAGCACCAGCAGAAGCTTCATCAAACTTAGGCAGATTTGACGGCGTAAGATACACCTATCGGGCAGAAAATTACACAGACCTCGTTGACATGTATTGCAAAACAAGGGCAGAAGGCTTCGGCAATGAAGTAAAAAGAAGAATAATGATAGGAACCTATACGTTGAGTGCCGGTTATTATGACGCTTACTATCTGAAAGCACAAAAAGTAAGAACTCTCATATATCAAGACTTCCAGAAAGCATTTGAAAAGGTAGATTTCATCGTTACTCCTGTCTCACCAACAACAGCATTTAAAATAGGAGAAAAAACAGACGACCCTATTAAGATGTATCTGTCAGACATATTTACAATAGCACTTAACCTTGCAGGACTTCCAGGACTTTCCATGCCGTGCGGATTTGACAGTAAAGGGCTTCCCGTAGGAATCCAACTTATAGGAAAAGCTTTTGATGAAGAGACGCTTTATGCCGTTGGATACAAACTTGAGAAAGCACTTAATTTAAACAACCTGCCGCAACTTTAATTCGTCGGGGATTAATCCCCGACAATATACTCCTGAAATATTCTCGGCGTTTTGGCTACGGTTGTTATCCTTAAACTCTTTAATTCCTGATAGTATCTCTCAAGATGAGAAAGTGTCTGTTTTCCAGGTTCATTATATTTACGCCTTGCCGCCGCAAGCCCAGCTCTTCTTCCAAACACAAAAATATCAAGAAGAGAATTACCCATTAAACGATTTTTGCCGTGAATACCACCAGCAGCTTCACCGGCAACAAAAAGATTCTTAACGGTAGTTTCACCTTTCTCGTCTATCAAGATACCGCCATTCTGATAGTGAAGTGTCGGATAGACTAAAAGAGGCTGTTTCTCAATATTTATTTTAACCCTCATAAACATTCTAAACAGCGCAGGAAATTTCTTCTTTAAAAAACCTTTTCCGTATCTTTCCTCTATAACAGGCGTATCAAGCCAGACACCAACTCTTCCTGAAGGTGTTTTTATTCCCTTTCCTTCTTCACACTCCTTTATCATAGCAGCTGCAACAACATCCCTTGTTTCAAGTTCGTTAATGAATCTCTCCCCTTTAGAGTTAACGAGATGAGCACCAAGACTTCTAATGGCTTCTGTAACTAAAACTCCTACCATGTGATCAGGATAAACTATTCCGGTTGGATGATACTGAAAAGAATCAAGCCCTTCTAGCTTTGCACCTGCTCTGTAAGCCAGGACTATCGCATCTCCGGTTGCACCAAAGTTATTTGAAGTTTGAAAACCCTGAATGTGAAGACGACCGGAGCCACCAGTAGCAAGAATCACGGATTTCGCCTTAACAAGAACAAAACGCTTTCTCTCAAGATCAAACAATATTGCTCCATTACATTCTCCGAATTCATTGGTTGTCAATTCAACTGCCGGCGCAAACTCCAAAATTTCTATCTCCGGTCTGTTTCTGATCTCATCCTTTAAAATCTTTATTATGTTAAGTCCGGTATAGTCTCCTATGGAAAGAATTCGAGGAGCTATTGAACCACCGGCTTTTTTAGTAAGAAGATTCCCCTTCTCATCTCTATCGAAATTAACACCGAGATCAAGAAGCCATTTAACAATGGAAGGTCCGTCATCAACCATAGCCTTAACCAGCTCTCTCCTGCCCTGAAACTTTCCGGCAACCATAGTATCGGCAAAATGTCTGATAGGAGAATCATTCTCAGAAACACTTGCCTGCATTCCGCCGAGAGCCATTATGGTGTTGGAATTACCGAGCCTCAATTTTGTTGCAAGGATAACTTTTGCACCTGCCGAATGGGCAAAAAGTGCAGCAGTTATTCCTGCACCGCCTCCGCCAAGAACAAGGACATCTGTTTCAAGATCAGGCTTTTCAAAATTAATTTCTCTATAATCAAAACTGCTGAAAGCCTCAAGGAGATCAGCAATTTCGTGAACAGTTCTGTCTCCCCTGTTAACTCCTACTCTCAAAGCTCTAAATCCAGAAAGTCTGTAATCGGGATGAAAGGAGGATAATAGTTTTTCTTTTTTCTTCTCATTCAAAATAGGCAACTGCTGCTTTTCCCTACTTTCCCTTGTCTTTTCAACAAGCTCCATATTTTCAAGAAGATTTTCGGAATACATTAAGCCTCCTCTCTTATTCTTTTACAGAACTCCACAAGCTCCTCATCACTCATCTGAAGAATCCTCCCCCACTCTTCATCATATTTCATTTCTTCTATCTCTTTAAGACGTTTCTTCAAATTCTCCGGAAACGGTTTCTCATGGCTTATAGCTCTCTGAACAAATAGGGATATAAACTGAGGGGCAATACCGTAAGGACATCTTGAAGCACACAAACCGCATAAAATACAGTCAAGCATCATTTCTGTGGCTTCTTCATACTTTCCTTCCTTCAAAAGTTTCATAACTTTTGAAACATTTATCCACTCTGGACAGGCAATGGTGCAAAAACCGCAGTTTTTACAGGTATCAAGTTCGGGATAGATTTCTCTCAGCTTTTCTATCGGCTTACCCATTTCAGAAATAATATAATTTGCTGTTCGTGAAGGGAAAAAAGGCATAACGGTTATATTCATTCCTTCTTTAACTATTGTCTGACAGCCAAGACCAAATCTTACCCTCTTACTTCCCTTCTCAAGGTAAGCTATCGCACAGGCCCCACAAAGTCCTGAAAGACAACCAACTCCCCGCTTTATATCATGTCCAGTGTCCCACAAAGCCTCTATAACGGTATAACCCTCTGGAACCTTTATTTTTCTACCCTCTATATATATGGAAACAAGTTTTTTACTCATAAGCCTCCTCTCTCAGAACATTTACAAATGCAATGGAAAATTCCCGTTCGTGAGATATGCTGAAAAGAATACGATACCCTTTCACAGGTATTTTAACATCAAGATGTTTGCCACCACCCAAAACTACAATATCTTCAAACCTGAGGGAAGTGTTAATATGAGAAAAAGCTTTTATTACAGCTTCCTTTAGAGCAAACCGGGCAGCAATACAACCCACTATTTCACCACGTCTTTTATGGAAGCAATATTCAACACCCTCGGGGAAAACTTTTTCTATAAACTTATCGCCCCACCGTTTTAAAGTGTCCTCTATCCTTTTATTAGAAACGATATCTACCCCACAGGCAACAATCATCTTACCTCGTTTATCAACTTTTTCATCTCTTTTATCGCATCCGAAAGACCTTTTAAAACTGCATTGGCAACGATGGAATGCCCTATGTTCAATTCTTCTATCTCTTTAATCTCAGCAACAGGCCCAACATTCTTGTAAGTTAAACCGTGTCCGGCATAAACTTTTAGCCCTAACTCTCTGGCATATCTTGCAGCTGACTTTAACCTTTCAAGCTCTCTTTCCTTATCTAAATCTGTAACAGCATTGGCATACTCACCAGTATGAAGCTCGACAGCGTCGGCACCAACATCGGCAGCTGCCTCTGTCTGTTCATGGTCAGGATCTATAAAAAGATTTACAACAATACCTGCTTCTTTTAAACGATTAACAACTTCTCTTATACGCTTCTTTTGCCCCTTAACATCAAGTCCTCCTTCCGTTGTAATCTCCTCCCTCTTTTCTGGAACAAGTGTAACCTGATGAGGTTTTACAGACAGTGCAATCTCCACCATTTCCTTTGTTGCTGCCATTTCAAGATTTATCTTTGAATGAATAACTTCTTTTATCAACTTTAAATCTCTATCTTTTATATGCCTTCTATCTTCTCTTAAATGAAGTGTTATCTGGTCTGCACCGGCAAGATCCGCAATAACAGCAGCATGAACAGGATCGGGTTCAAAAGTTTTTCTCGCTTCCCTGACAGTTGCCACATGATCTATATTAACTCCAAGTCTTATCTTAGCCATGACTTCCTCCTGTAAAAGTTTTGTTTCAGTTAAATTCTACAACTTTTCACTGGTATAATTAACTTACAAACTGGAGGCGATAGATGTATAAGTTTGAAGATCTCGTAAAAATTATGGAGATGCTCCGTTCCAAAAATGGATGCCCGTGGGACAGAAAGCAGACGTATGAAACACTCTTGCCTTACCTTCTTGAAGAAACTTACGAATACATTGACGCCGTTAAAGAAAAAGACTTCAAAAATATGAAAGAAGAATTGGGAGACATTCTACTTCAGGTTGTATTCCATTCTCAAATAGCAAGAGAAGAAGGCAAATTTTCCATAAATGAAGTTATAGACGAAATATGCCGCAAGTTGATATTCAGACACCCTCACGTTTTTGGTGACAGAAAGGACATCAAAAATGCTCAGGATGTTCTCACAGCCTGGGACGAACTTAAAAAAGCGGAAGGGAAGGAACAAAAATCTACATTTGACGGGATACCTAAATCACTACCACCTCTTGAACGTGCCTTTAAAATTCAGAAAAGAGCAGCAAAAACAGGTTTTGACTGGAATAATATAAAAGATGTTCTTGAAAAAGTGAAAGAAGAATTACGAGAAACAGAAAACGCCATAGAAAAAGGCACCAGAGAAGAAATTGAAGAAGAAATAGGCGATTTACTATTTGCAATTGTAAACCTTGCAAGATTTGCAAATGTTGATCCAGCCGTAGCACTACATAGAACTAACGAAAAGTTCATAGACAGATTCAGGAAAATGGAAAGTCTTGCAGAAAAGGAAGGGAAAAAGCTTTCCGAAATGAGCCTTGAAGAGATGGATAAACTATGGGAATCCGTTAAAAAGGAGGAAAGGGATGTCAGTATTTAAAACGATTCTTTACCCAACAGATTTTTCAGACCTTGCAGAAGTAGCAAAAAATTATGTCCTCAAGCTTAAAGAAGCAAATGCCGAAAAAGTTATTATTCTTCATGTAATTCATCCGATGGAATTCAGCCTCCCACAATTTGATGACCCGTTTGCGTTAGACGTTGCTGCTATATACGCTCATATTCCGGAAATCGAAAAAGCCATTCTGGATAGACATCAAGAAAAACTCCAGCAACTAAAACATGAATTTGAACGGGCAGGTTTTAAAGTCGAAACGGTTATGACCGTCGGAGATCCGAAAGAAGAAATTGTAAAAACATCTGAGGAAAAAAATTGCAATCTAATAGTCATTGGATATCACGGAAAAGGACTGCTTGAAAGAATTCTTGAAATTGGAAGCACGGCAAAAGCTGTAATTAGAAAAGCAAAGTGTCCGGTACTCGTTGTTAAAAAGGAGGAAAGGGAATGAGAAAAATAAAGGACATAAGACCTTTAAAGTGGGAAGGTGATGCTCTTTTACTCCTTGATCAGAGAAAGCTACCCCACAAAGAAGAATGGATAACGTGCAAAACCTACGAAGATGTGGCAAAAGCAATAGAAGACATGGTAGTGAGAGGCGCTCCGGCAATAGGTGTTACGGCTGCCTACGCTGTAACACTCGGTGCAAAAGAACTATCACAAAAAGCAAAAGATGTTAACGAATTCAAAATGTTAGCCGAACTGGTAATCAATAGACTCGCAACAACAAGACCTACTGCGGTCAACCTATTCTGGGCATTAAAAAGAATGAAAAGTATCATAGATGCAGGGCAGAATATAAATGATATTCTTCTGGCCCTTGAAACAGAAGCCAAAAACATAGAAACGCAGGATATTGATAGAAACAGAAAAATAGGAATGTATGGAGCTGAACTTCTGGGTAATAAAGAAACAATCCTTACACACTGCAACACCGGAGCTCTTGCAACTGCTGGATACGGAACAGCACTTGGAGTGATAAGAGCCGCTTATGAAATGGAAAAAGACATCCTCGTTTATGTTGACGAAACAAGGCCTTATCTTCAGGGAGCAAGGCTCACAGCATGGGAGTTACAAAAGGAGGGAATTCCTTACTATCTCATTACAGATAACATGGCAGGATGGTTCATAGCAAACGACGAAATAACCTGCATAATAGTTGGAGCCGATAGGATAGCCCTCAACGGGGACACCGCCAACAAGATAGGCACCTATACCTTGTCTGTTTTGGCCAAAGAACACGGCATACCCTTTTATATAGCCGCCCCATCTTCAACATTTGATTTCTCAATTAAAACGGGAAGTGAAATTCCAATAGAAGATAGGCCTCCCGAAGAAGTCCTATACTGCCATTGTAGTGATTGTAGAATAGCTCCAGAACATGCAAGGGTAAAAAATCCAGCATTCGACGTAACCCCACATGAAAACATAACCGGAATTATTACAGAGAGAGGTGTTATTCTCTCTCCGAATGAGACAAAAGTAAAGAAATTCTTTAATCTGGATGAAGAATGTTAGATTTTGTGAAGGGGAAAGTTGTTTTCAAATATTCAGACGGCATATCCATAGGATGCGGGGGAATAGGAATAAAAGTTTTTGTCCCCCTTTCCGTTCTTACAAAAGTTTCTCAAGGTGACAAAGTATTTTTATTTGTTAAACTCATATTTCCTCCGGAAGGGACTCCAGCTGTCTACGGATTTGAAACCGAAGACGAAAGAAAACTCTTTGAAATTTTAACAAGAATACCCAAAATAGGCTCCAGAACAGCTTTAAACATTCTGTCCCACTTCTCTAAACAGGAACTCATAAAGATAGTTGAAGCAAAAGATGCAAAAACACTTGCAACTGTTCCCGGACTGGGAAAAAAGCTATCAGAACGGCTGATATTTGAACTTGCTTCAAAATTGAAAACAGAAGAATCCCAAAAAGACAAAGAGTTAATTGAAATACTTGAGAATTTAGGTTATCCAAGAAGAGACATTATAAAAATACTCTCAAAAATAGATACAGAAAACTTAAGCTTTGAAGAAGCAATTAAAAAACTGACACTGCTCCTTTCAGGAGGGAAGTTTGGAGGATAGATCTCCATTAAGGCCCCTTTCATTGGAAGACTTTATAGGGCAGGATAAAGTTAAAAAGCTACTTAAAATAGCGCTTGAATCGGCAAAAAAGAGAAACTCCACAATTGATCACATTCTCTTCTACGGTCCACCGGGAACAGGCAAAACGACACTCGCAACTATAATAGCCAGAGAAATGGGAAAAGAGATAAAAATTGTTTCTGCACCTATGATTGAAAAGAAAGGAGACCTTGTCGCCCTGATTAACTCCCTCCAGGAAGGAGACATACTTTTCATAGATGAAATACACAGACTTACAAGGCATATCGAAGAAACCCTTTATTCGGCTATGGAGGACTTTCGAATAGACATTGTATCGGGTGGGGGATTAAAAGCAAGAAGTTTCAGTCTGAACCTCCCTAAATTTACTTTAGTAGGAGCAACAACAAGACTAAATCTTCTAACAGCACCTTTTAGATCAAGGTTTGGATTAATCTGCAGATTAGAACTCTATACAGAAAAGGATTTGACACATATAGGCAGAAAAAACGCCGAAAAATTAGGCATCTATCTTACAGATGATGCCTTATACGAACTATCCAGATGTGCAAGAGGAACACCAAGAATTCTAAACCAAATGTTAAGAAGAGTAAGAGATTTCGCCGTAGTTCATGAATGGTCGGTGATAGACAAAGAGAAAATACAGCTGATTCTTAAAGAGCTGGGAATAGATGAAAATGGCCTCGATAGAATGGACAGAAGAATTTTAAAAACAATAGCCAGAACATTTAAGGGTGGCCCTGTGGGATTAAACAGTCTGGCACTTGCACTTAATGAAGATCGGGAAACTCTCGAAAACATACACGAACCCTACCTAATTAAGCTGGGATTAATCGTTAGAACGAGCAGAGGAAGAAAAATAACCGAAAAAGGATTGAAAATCATAGGAGAAAAAACCGGTAATTTATTGCTGTAAAGCAGTGTTGAAATTTTGACGAAATTCAAATTTATTTAGAAAATGCTTATCAGATAAAGTTCAATTTGATTGAAAGTAATATTTAATTGCAACCAGAAAAAATTTCAGTATAATTTTACTCATTAATAAAGATTATGACCTAAATATATTAAGGAGGAGAGATGAAAAAACTTGCCTTAGCAGGATTATTCGTCATTTCTATGCTTTCTGGATGTATGACAGAAGTAAACAAAACACCGGTTATCATTTCAGAAAACAGCTCCTGTGCAGTTATGCCTTTCATAAATTACTCTGAAACGCCTTTAGCCGGTGAAAGCGCTGCATCAATTGCGTTTGGTGTTCTAAAATCAAAAGGATACAATGTTTCAAAGGCATTTGATTCCAAAGAAAAAGATTTTGATTCTTTAGAAATAAAAAATATAGAACGACAACTTAAAACAGAAGGATACACCTGTGTCATAGGAGGATATGTCAACGAGTGGCGCTACAAAACCGGCATAGACGGAGAACCTGCTGTGAGCGTAACAATATACGTGGAAAACTTAAAAACCGGCAACGTAATTTCTACCCTGACAGTTTCAGGAACTTCATGGGGTCACAAATCCATAGGTGTTCTCTATCAGGAACTTTTAAACAAGGAGTTTTAATTAATGGCAAAAAGAGATATTGCTGTTAAGTTTGTTGTTGGTGAAGCGGTTTTATTTTTTGTAATACTTACGCTTATCGGCTTTTATTTCAATCCGAAAGATCCTCTTTTTATCCACTCAACGGTAAATCCATTTGTCCTACTGGGACTTACAATAACACTGTTTTACGGTCTCATAGGAGGCCTTGTATTCCTAGTTATATCTGTTCCTATTTTTAAATTTATTTACCCTCAATTTCCCCTCTCTTTTTTCCTATGGACATTATTACTTATTCTAATAGCCGGCGAATTCTTTTCCTACTGGAAAAGACGTATCGAACTATCGGAAGAAGAAAGCACATATTTTAAATCGAAACTTCGTAAACAAACCAATGACTTTATCTTACTTAAACTCTCCCACGATCAACTGGAAAAACATTACCTTGTAAAACCCATAAGCATAAGAACTGTTCTCGAAAAAATCAAGAAAGAACTAATAAACAATAGAGAAAAGGCATTTGAAAATCTAATGAGTCTCATAAGCGAAGCATTCTTTGTAAGAAAAGGATCTTTATATATTAAAACATCTAAAGAAGAAAGTTTTAAATTAGCCAGTTCTATAAGCAAACCTGTGGAACTTGATATGGATGATCCACTGGTAAGAGAAGCTATAGAAGAAGGAAGAACGGTATTCCTCTCATCCTCATCATCACAGTCAAAATATCTTGCAGTAATTCCAGTATTTGACATTGCCAATGACGACGAAATCATTGCGTTTTTTCTGGTTAAAGATTTACCGTTCAGATATCTTAACGCAGACAACATACTTTCAATAAATGTAGCCCTGATCTGGTTCATGGCAGAACTTGAAAAAACAGAGATGGTAAAAGATCTAATAAATGAATTTAGATATTTACCTGTTGACTTTATAGTCGAAGTTCAAACTGTAAAAATCCTTCAAGAAAAATTCGGAATAGATAGCTACATCGTTGTCTATAAAATTCCAGAAAACATGGAAGATATAATTCAATTCATCCACAACAGAATAAGAGGAGTTGACTTCCTGGTATATCACAAAATAAACGATCATTATATTGTATATGTTTTACTTCCACTTTCTTCTCTTTCATCAGCTGAAGGGTTTTCAAATAGAATATCAAACGAACTTAAAAGACGTTTCGGAAACGAAATTAAAGATAAAATCGCTGAGAAATTCATTAAAATCGACGGAAATATCTTTAAAATCTTAAAAAAAGAGGCTAACCAAATTTGGGAGGAAAAATAATGCCAAAGTTTTCTCCCGAAGATCTTATTATGCTACACATTTTCCTGTCAATAATTATAAGTATTGCTATTGTCATCTTGATGCCCAGACACTTTAAAAGAAGCATACGTAACATTCTAACAATATTTTTATTTAATTTACTCATTCCCGCGGCAGGTTATATATTTTCGATGATAAACTTTCTGATAATAGCACGTCTTAAAAAAGCAAATCTTTTTGAAGCAAAAAAACTACCTATAAGGGATATCACACTCGAAAAAGTAAAAGTAAGAAGTAGAAAGCTTGGAGAAGCAGCACTCACCCAGCTTATAAAAACTAAAAAAATAAACAACGAACACGCATTGCTAATCATGGGAAACTTCATAAATCCTCAAACGATAGAAGCTGCCAAAACTGCACTGTTTTCCGACAACGACGAGATCAGACTCTACGCTTTTGCCATTCTCTCAAAACTTGAAAAAGAAATTGACGATAAAATATCTTTTTTAAAAACCAAACTCCAAAAAACAGACGATAAAAAAGAAAAAGCATTTATCCATTTTGAGCTTGCATCTTTATACTGGGATATGGTCTATCTAAAAGTGGTTGATAAAGAACTCATTCCATTTATCATAAAAGAAGCACTGAACCACATTCAAAATTCTTTAAAACTTCACAAAACACCGGAGATAGAACTACTTGCCGGGAAAATCCACCTAAAGTTAAACAACAAAAAAGAAGCAAAGAAATTTTTATTATCAGCTTTCAATCAAGGTGATAAACTGATGAAAATGAAAGTTGTTCCCTACCTTGCGGAAATAGCCTTTTACGAAAAAGACTACAAAACTGTAGAAAAACTCTTCTCCATTATCGAAGCACCTTTACATCCGGAAGTATGTTTTATGAAACTTTTCTGGACAGGTAAAAAATGGTAATAGTTGATAAAAATAAAGCTTCCGACATACTTATAGTTGCGGAAGGAACATATCCTTACGTAAAGGGGGGCGTAAGTTCCTGGATCCACAGCTTAATAACGGGGCTATCCGAATTTAATTTCGGAGTAATCTTTCTCGGAAGCCGGGAAGAAGAATACGGAGACATAAAATATAGGTTACCGGAAAATCTCACCTACCTATCAGCAAATTTCATATTCAGCGATAAAGAAAAACCGCCACCAAAAATATTAAACTCAGATCCTGAAAAAATAGAAAAAGTAAGGGAACTTCACAAATGGTTTAGAAGAAGCGGAGAAAAACAGCTCCCCGAAACATGGAAAAAGCAAAAATTTTACATAAAAGAGGTGACAGAAGAAGAATTTCTATACAGCAGGGAAGCATGGGACTTTATAGCAGACAGCTACTTTGAACTTGCAGGTGATGTTCCCTTCATCGACTATTTCTGGACAGTAAGAAATATTCACGACCCTGTGTGGCGTGTAGCTTCTGTAATGGAAAATATGCCTGATACAAAAATTATCCACAGTCCATCTACCGGATACGCAGGATTCCTATCAGCAATGGCAGGAAGAGAAAAAGGACTACCATTTATCTTAACAGAACATGGAATATACACGCGAGAGCGAAAAATAGATATTGTAAATGCAGACTGGATTGCCGATAGAGGATTCTTTTTCCAGAAAGAAGTTGGAGAGATAGATTACCTTAAAAAAATGTGGATAAGTTTTTTCAGAGGAATTGGTGCTTTTTGTTACGACTCTGCAAACATAATCATTTCACTGTTTGAAGATGCAAGAAAACTTCAAATTGCCCTGGGAGCACCGGAAGAAAAGACAAAAGTTATTCCTAACGGAGTTAAAGTTAAAAATTTCCTGGAAGCCCGGAAAAAACACCCTCAAAATCCTCCTCCAATAATCGGTCTAATTGGAAGAGTGGTTCCCATAAAAGATATTAAAACATTCATAAAAGCAATGAGAATTGTAATAGATAAAATGCCCAAAGCAGAAGGATGGATAGTCGGACCTACCGATGAAGACCCTGACTACTACGAAGAGTGTTTAAAACTTGTCAATGCCCTTAATCTCGAAAACAGAGTTAAATTCCTTGGCTTTCAGGACTTAAGAGAGATCTTCCCAAAAATAGGACTCACAACCCTCACATCCATAAGTGAAGGGATGCCACTTGTCGTTCTCGAATCATTTGCCGCAGGTGTACCATGTGTAACAACAAACGTCGGTTCATGTAAACAACTGATATACGGCGGATTAAACGAAGAAGACATCAAAATAGGAAAAGCAGGTGAGATCTGCCACGTTGCAAATCCTGGAGAATTGGCAGAAGCATATATAAAGCTACTAAACAATAGAAAACTCTGGAAACAATACCAGAAGGCCGGCATAAGCAGGGTAGAAAAATTTTACGACTACGATATGTTTCTGAACAACTACCGTAATCTTTACAGGAGCTTCATCAATGGCAGGAATAGCATTTGAACTTAAAAAAATATTAAAAGAAAATAAACTGACATCGTTATTTTTTGCATTTACATATTCAACCTCTCTTAGTGCCGGACCGTGGATAATATCTATTATAAGTATAATAATAGCAGGTATGGTTGCCGAAAGAACAACAGCCTCCCACGAAATGGTTAGGCAATATCAGATAGTTATAACTTATATAACCGCCTTTAGTCTCATACTGTCTGGCGCTTTTCAACTACTATTTACAAGATACGTGGCGGATAGGCTATTTGAAAAAGAACACGAACAAATCCTTCCCAACTTTATGGGAGTTCTCCTTTTAAATATGTTTATAGGCCTTACATTTGGCGTTTTCTTTAGTCTGTTTACATCACTAAAAGAAATCTACCAACAAATGCCGTGGTTTGTCATTCTTTTCATCTTATCTCTGACTCTTATGACAGGTTTCTGGATAATAAACACACTGCTTACCTCTTTCAAAAGTTACAAATACATTCTTCTATCCTTCATCTTAGGATTTGGACTGATGATAATAACCGCTCCCTACTTTGGAAAATTTGGACTGAGCGGATTAATGCTCTCATATTTTTGCGGTGTAAGCATAATATTCTTAATGTTAATAGGATACATCTTTAAACATTATTCTTCTGAAAAACTTATAGAATTTGACTTTCTCAACCGAGACAGAGTCTATATATCTCTCGCATTTGTAGGACTCTTTTACAACGTAGCAATATGGGCTGACAAATTCGTGTTCTGGTTTTCAAACATAACAGGAGAATCGGTCATCGGACCTTTCAGAGCATCTATTGTTTACGATGTCCCAATATTCCTTGCTTATTTAGCAATAGCTCCGGGAATGGGTATATTCTTTTTAAAACTTGAAAGCGAATTCGCCGAGCACTATGACAGATACTACGCTGCCGTAAGGGAAGGAGAAACATTAGACAGAATATACGAATTAGGGCACGAACTTGTTGTAGCCGTCAGAACACTAATACAGGAAGTCTTCAGAATACAGGCAATTGCCGTTATTCTGATTTTTCTAATGGAAATAGTTATCTTTAAATTTTTTCACCTTTCTTTACTATATTTGCCCCTATTTAATGTTCTCCTTCTGGGAACATACCTCCAGCTCGTAATAATGGTAATCCTTTCCGTCCTTTTTTACTTCGATCTAAGAACTTACGCACTCTACACAACACTTACATTTGCTATTTTCAACTTCCTGTTATCAAAGATAAGCATAATAGCCGGACCATTTTTCTACGGTTACGGTTTCTTCTTATCGCTTATCATAAGCTTCCTTGTAGGTATATTTTTGCTCAGGAGGTTCTTGAATGAAATTCATTACAGGACTTTTATGCTTATTTAGCATTTTTATAGGAAACTTCGCATACGGAGGAAACAAACCATCAGTGGCAGTAATGTATTCAAATCCTCCTGAAGAAATCCTTTACCTTTATGACTGGATAATCGTTGATCCTACAACTTTTGATATAAAATTCCATAAAGAAAAATACTATATGAAAAGGCATGGAAAAATCATAGCTTACGTAAGCTTAGGAGAAGACAATGAAAACCACATGCCCCAAACATGCATTATAGGAAAGAACAACACTTGGAAAAGCAAAATAATAGATATACGAAAGCCAGAATGCCAGGAAAAAATCTTTAAAAGAATAAAAATACTCTCAAAAGATTACGACGGATTCATGCTCGACACACTGGATTCCTATCAGTTAGTTCTACCCAAAAAAGAATGGAAAAACTATGAAAACGCAGAAGCTGAACTTATCCAAAAAATAAAAGAGCTATACCCTGAGAAAATTCTTATACTAAACAGGCCATTTCGCATATTCTCAAAAGTTAAAAAATTTATTAACGGTGTCGTGGCAGAGTCTCTGTTCTACGGACTGAATAAAAATCACGACTATATCAAAATGCCTGAAAATGGAACCCAATGGTTAATCAATAAATTAACAGGAATAAAAAATTCAGGCATTCCGGTAATAGTTATCGATTATACTGACAACAGAACCGTTGCAATGCAGGATGCTGAAAAAATAGAAAATCTGGAATTTATTCCATGGGTAACTGACAAAAATCTTAAACATATAGGTGAAGGAATTTACCATTTCATACCAAGAAAAATAGCCGTTATTTACGATGAAACGATAGATGATAACCCTGCTCATCAAATGGCACAACTACCGCTTGAATGGCTGGGATACGCACCGGTTCTATTTAAGTACAACTCTAAAAACCTTCCTGAACTTGACGACTCGTACAGAGGCATTCTTATCTGGCTGATGAACGGAATCAAACCTGAAAATAGAAAAACTTTTGAAAATTGGTTATTAAAAGAAATTAAAACAGGAAAAAAAGTCTTTCTTGTAGATCCTTACAATCTGTTTGATTACAACTTTCTAAAAAGATTAGGCATTAAAGCTTTTGACAATAAAGCACCAGTAACAACAGAATTCAAACTTATAAAATCACCTGCGGACTTTGGATTTGAAATAGAAGGTAAGCCCGAGCCCACAGATATACTACTCAAACCATTCAATGGAACCCCCATTGTCAAATATGAAAATCGAGTCGGACAACCGTTCGTTCCAGCTGCTCTTATGAACTGGGGCGGATACGCAAATCAGGATATCCTCATTAAAACTATGCAGGATATAACTTTGTGGGTTTTAAATCCGTTTTCTCTCTTCCAGAAAATTTACGGATATATACCAGCTTATGATGTAACCACGGAGAACGGAAGAAGAATAATGACCGTCCACATAGATGGTGACGGATTTGAAGGGAAGGCAGACTTCCCGCCGTTTAAATTCTCAGGAGAAGTTATAAGAGATGAAATAATTAAAAAATACCCTGTTCCTCACACAGCTTCTGTTATCGTAGGAGTAATAACCGACCTCCACCCAAAACTGTCAAAAAAATTTAAAGAAATAGCGAACAGCATCTTCTCTCTTAAAAACGTAGAACCAGCAAGCCACTCATACTCTCACCCTTTTGACTGGTATGACACTTTAAGAATGTCAGAAGGCTTACCGCCCCAAAATAAAGGTCTTGAATACGGGCACAACTTACCTATCCCAGGATATAAACCGTCGTTAAACAAAGAAATTATCTGGTCAATAAACTATATAAACAGATACTTAACACCGAAAAACAAAAAAGCGAAAGTTTTTCTATGGACAGGAGACTGCGTACCTCCGAAAGAAGCCATAGAGCTAACATACAGGGCAAAAGTTTACAACGTAAACGGTGGAGACACAAGCGCAACATTTAATTCTCCATTTCTCTATCTGATCTCTCCTATGGGAATAAACAAAGGAAAATACTTTCAGGTTTATGCCCCTGTTCAGAATGAAAACATCTATACAAATTTATGGAGAAATTTTGGTGGATACGTAAGGGTTATACAGACATTTAAGCTAACAGATAAACCTCGCAGATTAAAGCCTATAAACCTATACTATCACTGGTATTCGGGACAAAAAATAGCCTCTCTCAAAGCATTAAAAAAAGTATACAAATGGGCTCTTTCCCAAAAACCTATACCCGAATATCTATCAAACTATGCCCAGAAAGTAATGGAATTCAGAGGAGCCGCTTTAGCAAAGCGGAAGGGAAAATGGATTTTCAAAACCGCAGGCGGTTTAAGAACCATTAGAATCCCGGTATCAAAAGGTTATCCTGATATCAAAAATTCTAAAGGTGTTATTGGATACAGAAAAATAAACAACAGTCTGTATATAAATCTTGATAATTCTGGAAATTACGAATTAAAATTCTCAAAAACGGACAAAAATCCTTTTGTAGTCATAGAATCAAATGGTATAGTAACAGACTTTAAAAAAGAAAAAGGAAATTATAAAATTTCTTTTAAGGGATATATTCCCCTTGAAATAACCATACGAGAGGAAGGATGTGATGTTAAATCTTCCGGGAATCCCGAAATTTTCAAAGAAGGAAGCATTATCCGGTTCCGATTCAAAGAAAAGACTGGAAGTATTGAAGCAACTTGCAAAAATTAAAGTTTTTTCCAACACAGAAATTTTTGTTTTTGTCCTTTTGTTTATAGTATTGGCTGCTTTTCTTTTTCCAAGAGGAGAACTTACCGAAGCCATATTAAATGGAAAGGAAAATTTAAATTTCGGACTTTCAAGAGTATACATAGAAAGCCTTCTTAAAATAAAAAAAGATCCTAAACTCATTATGGTATTAATAAAAAATGATATAAAGAGTGGAAACGTAAAAGAAGCAGAAAAACTTTTGCAAGAACTGGAAAAGTTAAAAAATTCACCAATTTCTAAAGAAGAACTTCTAAAATTAAAACTTGCAATCCTTGAGGAAAAATATGCTCTGGCAAGTCCGGATAGTAAAAACACCATCAAAAAACAGATCAAAAACACCATCAAATACTTGGTTGTGACAAATTTCAATCCAGAGACAATCAAAAAGATCTATAATGAAGCTCTAAAGCTTGGCTTCATAGACATAGCATATATTGCAGCAGACAAACTGGCAGCCGCAGACAAAAATCCGATAATCTGGCATAAAAAAGCATTTAAACTTGCCGTAACCCTTAAAAATTACGATGAAGCTTTCAAACATATAGATTTTTTAATAAATCACTCCCGGGGAAGTAAAAAAATAAAATTTTTGCAAAAGGCATTTAATCTCTCGGTTGCAATAGGAAATTATGACAGAGGGTACCTCTACGGAGAACATCTTCTAAAGAGCAAAAACTTTTCCAGAAAAGATGTAAACACTCTAATTAACATGGCGCTTGCAGTAAAAGACTACAACAGCGCATTCAAGTATGCTTATGAAGCCTTCAAAACAACCGGAGAGAAGTATTACTTCAAAAAAGCCATACAAATAGCTCTCTGGGCAGGGAAAAAAGAGCTGGTGAAACATCTTATAACAAAATACGGAATGCACTATCTAAACGATCCTGACATGACACTGTTTTTACTCAAAACATCTATGGCACTAAACGACAGAAATCTTTCTCAACAGCTTGCCAGTGAAGCCGTAAAAATCTACGGGGGTAAAAGGTGAAAAAAATAAAAACCTTCTGGCTTTATGCCTGCTGTATCCTGGCACCATCAGTGGCTTTCGCCGGGAATAATGTCTATTCATGGCAACTGGGAACATTTAAAAACCGAATTCAGGCAGAAAAATTTCTTGAAAATTTACCCGAGGCATTAAAAAAGAAATCCTTTATCTATACAACAGATTCCGGGAAAATAACCGTCAGATTTGATATATCCAAAACGGTCAAAAAATTAAAACATGAGAAAAAATTACTCGAAAAATACGGAATTTCCGGTGCCTTTATAGCTCCAATGGATCTTAACAAACTGAAAAAACCGTCTTTAAAGAAAGAAAAAAGAAGCATTTATTATTCAATCCAGCTTGGAACATTTCAAACCTTCAAGCAAGCGGCTGATTTCCTTAATAAACTCCCTCAAAACATAAAAAAGGAAGCATTCATATACCAAACCGACAAGGGACTCTACACCGTAAGACTTGGAGTATCGGAATCCATAAAACAACTTAAAAATCTGTCTAAAAAGCTTCCCCTATTAGGAATCAAAAATTTCTTCTTCGTCCCCACATCTATCAAAAAAATTGAAACAAAAACACATATTAGAAAAACAAAAAAAATTAATAACCGGGAAGAGATTTTGAAAACCTCTCTATACATTTTCTTGGGCAATAACAACTTAAAAAAAGCTTACAAAGTCGCTAAAAGAGGAACTGAGCTTTTTCCGAATCACAAATTCTGGTGGGAATGGCTGGCGAAAATTTCCCTCTGGCTTGACAATCAACCGGAAGCACTGCAGGCTTATAAAAAACTATACTTTGATTTTAATGAAGAAAACGTATTTCACAAAACATATTCTCTTGCTCTAACCCTTGGAGATGATGAAGTTGCAAAACAACTTATAGAAGAAGAGATTAAAAAAGGACATAAAATTTTATTTTACAAAGACCTGATTGCCTTCTTCCAGAAAATGGGAGATATTAACGAAGGGATAAAACTTGCAGAGAAGATTTACGGCAACAATCCGCAACTGATAAGAGAAGCCGCTCTTATCTACTGGTTCTACGGAGAAAAGGAAAAAGCACTGAAAGAACTACAAAAACTTAAAACACTTGGAAAATACAACTATAATGATGCTCTGATAGAGGCAAAAATTTACATTTCCGATCGAAACTTTAATAAGGCGCTAAAAGTTTTAAAAAATAATGCTGCGTCTGTTCCTAAAAACTTCACAGACTACTGGCAACTTATGGGAAACCTCGCATGGGCATTGGGAGACTATGAAACGGCTGCCAGATCATCAGAAGTTTTGGTTAATACGGGAAAAGGACAGGACTTTGATTACTCAAGAATCGTCCTTTTCTACGCTTCAAAAAACCCTGAAAAAGCCATGAATTATGCACTGGAGGGATACAAAAAAACTGGAATAGAAGACTTCATGATAGACTTTTTAAGCCTTGCAAGTAAACTTAAAAAATGGCAACTGATTGTAAACACAATAGATTCCCTTCCGGAAGCTGAACGCAAGCAACTACTATCTGAAAACTATCCACTATCAGTATATGTTCTTGCTCTTTCAAATACAGGAAAGGTAGAAAAAGCTAAAAAATTGATGGAGATAGAACTCCAAAAACGCAACAACAAAGAGCTTATAGAACAGTATATCTACTTTTTGATGGATAACCAGGACATAAAAGACCTTAAAAAAGCTATCTTTACCTACAAAAAATATGCAAAACTCAACCCTTATCCTTTTATAGCAGCTTATCTATACCTGCAAAATGGCAAAGAGGCGTTAAAACTCATAAGGAAAATAAAAATTCCACCTTCCGATTTTTCTTTAATTTTAACAAAAGCCGACATTCTGGAACTTTACGGCAAATCTGAGGAAGCCGAAGCTATCAGGTTTAGATTATTTAAAAAAATGAGAAAATTTATCAAAAAACAAGGAATCTTCAAAGATCCAGATGCCCTGGTATCCTACCTTCGGGTTGCAATGTATTACGAACCACCGGAAAAATTTGAAAAAGAACTTCAGTTATCTCAAAAATTTCTGCCTGAAAAGGTCTATAAAGAACTTTACTACTCCTTTTTAATAAAATCTGGCCAGACCGGCAAGGTAAACTACGTAGTAACCAGACATCGGGAAGAAGTATCAAAATGGCTTCAACTAAACCTGGCACTTTACAAAGATGACCGCTACAAGATGATGGATTTAACATCTAACTACGGCCCAATACTACCTATAAGAGACAGAGTAACTGCCCTAACCCTTGAAGGAAAACCGGGAAACGCTCTGAATACCGCTTTTAACGAACTGGAAAACAACCCTTACGATGAAGAACTCTATAAACAGTTAAGAGATCTAAACACAGAATACAGAAACTACGGAGCTGTATCAGAAACATTTGAAGACCGCTCAGGACTCTATGACATGAAAACCATCCTATCATTTAAATACGGAAGAAAGGGAAATGGAATATATTTTGGCATTGATCAATCAAACATAAAATTTTTAAACAAAAATGACTATAAAGACGTATACGACAGATATGTCACAAACTTATACATAGAAAAAATCTTTTCACCAGAAAGCATAAAATTCAGGATTAACATCATTAAAAATAAAGGTTTAAATTCTGGAATAACCTTAAGTTACAAAACGCTTCTCCATCATAGAACAGAAGCAAAAATAAAAGTTTCATCGGCAACCGCAGCCGATGAATCAGTATATCTCATATCTGCCGGCTACAAAAGAAATATAAGTATTTCCGTTTCATATCCCTTCTTAAATTCTCTAACCATAACATCTAATATTGAATGGAACAAATACTTTTCATCTGACAGGGAACAACTTGGAACAGGAATCAACCTTTACGAAGAACTACTATACAAATTAAGATCAGGATACCCCGACTTCACATTTAAAACATACATGTTAAAGACAATTTACAGCGAGAAAAATCATGTAAATACAGATGTTGACGATATGACTTACTATCCACCGGCAGATGCTATCCCCGAAAGCTCTTTTGAGACGGGAATCGGATTTGAGTTTGGCTATGAAAATATGTATAACTACGTAAGGGTATGGCGACCATTTTTTAATATAAACATAGGTTACAATACCGTTTACGGATGGGGACTATCAACAGGAGGCGGAATAGGAGGCATGCTCGTCGGAAAAGACAATCTGAATCTGGGATTCAGTTATTCAATAAATCCATCAGCAACAGGAGAGAAAATCTTAACTATACAGGTTAACTATAAGAAGTGGTTTTAAATCCAAGCATCATCAGAAAAGCGAGAAAACTTACAACGGCGGAGAAAATAAAAGCAATATCTATACTGCAGGTTTGCCATAAGTAACCGGCAATTACAGAAGCCGGGAAAACAAAAATACCGAAAACAGTGTGATACGTTCCTATAACAGTTCCCTTTTCTATTGCTCCGGCAATATCGGTAGTGTACGATATTTTGTGTAAGCTTGAGAAATGGGATAACCTCCTGGGGAACACCCCACAAATACCAACCCCAGGAGGCAAAAATGGAACTACAGAAGATTTTACCAGACCTAGTTAAGGAAGTGGTAAAGCAAACCTTAGAGTCAATCATGACGGCTGAAAGAGAAGTGTTTCTTAAAGAACATGGAGGAACAAAGAACGGCTTTTACGTTAGAAACTTAGATACTGTTATCGGTAAGCTTGAAAATCTGAGAATTCCAAGAGATAGAGAGGGAAAATTCAGAACAAAGTTGATAGAACCTTATAGAAGAAGAGATATCAATCTTGAAGACTTAATACTTGGGATGTTTGCCTCTGGTATGAGTGCAAGAGCAGTAGCCCAGGCTCTTGAAAGCGTGTTTGAACTTAAATACTCACCCTCAACCATAAGCAAAATATCGCAGGTAACCTTAGAGGAAATA